>NZ_JBMHHY010000050.1:0-44501 GCF_049739465.1 Embleya sp. AB8 | reverse complement strand
CGCTCGAACAACTCCCACAACTCGTCCGGCACCAACCGCTCCACAAGCGTCACCGCATCAGACTACCGATCAATCCAAATGAGACGACTTCTAAGCCCACCAGGCGGTGGCCCGCCGAAGTTCAGGCAAGCCCCATTCGGAAGCGCCCAACAACGAGCCTCGAATGGCAGGTCATTTCGCACCCGCCCACCCACCCAAGCACCAGGTCACGCCTCGGGACCGATTTCCACCCACCCGCCCCGCGTAACTCCCGAACGATTTGAGGACTCGGTCGCTCCGCACTCCGAATCCCCCACCCGGGACGTCAAATCACCTCCCGGCACGCCACCGATCGCAGCGAACGAACCACGAATGCGGCCCGGCATCCCTGCCCCATGTCGGAAGTCCGGTCGCTTCGGTCACGTCGGTCATTCCGGACCATGACGGCCATGGAGAACCAGCGGCGTCGACCGAACTGTCCGCCCGCTCCCAGCCCCGCAACTGACCCGCGACCCGACTCCTCCCGGCCCCGCCCGCCCACAGTCACGCGAACGGGCGCGACCCCCGGCACAGAAAGCCGGTCGCGGCGCCCCGGCAACAACGCACCCGGTCCCTCCGACACGCCGTCGGCCCACCACCCCAACCCCGCACCGACGATCCCCGGACACGACTCGCCCCCAGCCAGCCCGCAGGAGCCCCACCCGCCGGACACCCACCCCGCGCGTGGTCCAGGATGGTGCCCGTGGCACGAACGTGGGGCAGCGACCGCCGACTTACCGCCATCGGACGCACCGCACTGTCGGTCCCCGCCCGCCAGGCCCTCGCCGACCGACAGATCACCCCCGACACCAGCGTTCTGGACTACGGCTGCGGGCGCGGCGGAGACCTGCGCACCCTGCGCGGGATGGAGATCGCCGCCGACGGCTGGGACCCCCACTACCGGCCCGATGCCCCCCTCGCCCCCGCCGACGTCGTCCTGCTCACCTACGTCCTCAACATCATCGAAGACCCCACCGAACGCCGCGAGACCCTGCGCCGCGCCTGGGACCTCGCCAGCACCGTCCTGATCGCCTCCGCCCGCCTGACCTGGGACCGTTCCCGCGTCAACGGCGACGAGTACACCGACGGCATCCTCACCGGCCGCGGCACCTTCCAACACCTGTTCGGCGCCCGCGAACTCCGCGACTTCGTCCGCGACACCACCGGCACCCGCTGCGTCGCAGCAGCCCCCGGCATCGTCTACGCGTTCAAGGACGACCGCGAACGCGTCGCGTTCCTGGCCCGCCGCATCATTCCCCACGTGCCGTGGCCGGTCACCGGCGACACCACCGCTGCCATCGCCGCCGCCGTCGACCACACCGAACACCGCGGCCGCGTCCCCCGCCTCGAGGAAATGCCGCCCACCACGGCCGCCCTCCTGAGCCACCTGCGACCCACCGAGGTCCACCGCCTGGTCCGCACCACCGCCGACCCCGACAGGACCGCCGCCGGCGCCCGCCGCACCACCCTGGACACCCTGCTCTTCCTCGCCGTCGAACTCTTCAACGGACGAGGACCCTTCGGCGGCCTCCCGCTTCCCGTCCAACTAGACGTCCGCGCCTTCTTCGCCTCCTACAAGGAAGCCTGCCGACGCGCCGACCGACTCCTGCTCAAACTCCGCGACGACACCTACCTCCACGGCGCCATGCACGCCTCCACCGCCGGCAGGATCTCCCCCACCGCGCTGTACGTCCACCGCCGCGCCCTCGACCGCCTGCCCATCGTGCTGCGCCTGTACGAACACTGCGCCGCGATCGCCGCCGGTCGACCCGCAACGTGGACCATCGCCAAACTCGCCCACCGCGGGCGCTCCGTGGCGTGGCTCGACTACCCCGACTTCGACACCGACGCCCACCCGCGCCTGGCCGGCTCGTACACCGTCGACCTCAAGACCCTCGAGGCCGCGTTCCGCTCACACGCGGACGACCCCGACCGACCCGTCCTGCACCGCAAACACGAGTTCCTCGCGCCCGACGACCCCGACGCCCCCAAGTACCGGCGCCTGACCGCCGCCGAGGCGCGCGCTGGCCTGTACGCCCGCCCGCACCTGATCGCCACCGAGACCGGCTGGCAGGCCGAACTCGACCGCTGCGCGCGCACCCTGCGCGGCCACCGCCTCGTCCGCCGCGCCGCGCACCCCGACTGACCCGCCTAAGACTGCAGTTCGCCCACCAGGGCGGCGAACTCCCTCGGATCCAGGTCCCGCGCCTGACGCGGATCCCACGACAGCCGTACCCCGTTGGCCGCGACCAGCGGATCCAGCCCCATCCCGATCAGCACGTGGCTGGGCGTGTAGGACGCGCTCGTGCACGCCGACCCCGTCGACAGCGCCACCAGGTGCTTGACCCGCACGATCAATGCCTCCGCGTCCACGTCCTCGAACGACACGTTCAGGATGTGCGGCACCGTGTGCACCGGATCCCCGTTGAGGCGAAAACGCGTCGCGGCGAGGGCGTCCAAGAGCTCCTCCCGATACACTTCCGCCCGCTCCCGCCACACCGCGTGGCCCTCGCGGAAGACCTCCTCGGCCTTCGCCAGGCCCATGATCAACGGCACCGGGAGGGTCCCCGGACGCAACTTGCGCTCCTGTCCCCCGCCGAACATCAACGGCGCGAGCGGAATCCGGTCCCAGCCGCGACGACGCATCAGCAACGCGCCCACCCCCTTGGGGGCGCCGATCTTGTGACCGCTGACACTGATCAGGTCAATCGGGGCGGTGAGATCCCCCGGAAGCTTCCCGAATCCCTGGGCCGCGTCGACGTGTAGGAACGTGGGCGTCTCCCGCAGGATCCGGGCCAGTTCCGCGACCGGTTGCACCGTCCCGGTCTCGTTGTTCACGTGCATCAACGACACCAGCAGCGTGTCTGGCCGCAGCCGCTCGCGGATCGCCTCCACCTCGACTCGGCCACTCGTACCCGGTGGCAGGAAATCGACCTCGAACCCACGCGACCGCAGATGCTCCAACGGCTCGATGACCGCCTTGTGCTCGCTTGCCGAGGTGATGATGTGCCGACGCCCGGACGCCTCGCCGTGCGGGGCCAGGCCCAACAACGCGATGTTGTTGCTCTCCGTCGCCCCGCTCGTGAAGATCAATTCGTCCGGACGGGCGTCGAAGGCGCCGGCGAGTTGCTCGCGGGCGCGTTGGACGGCAGCCTTGGCCCGAGCGCCGTATTCGTGGGTGCGGCTCCCGGCGTTGCCGAAATCCTCGGTCATCCAATGTAGGACGACGTCCGCGACCCGGGAGTCCACCCGAGTCGTGGCCGCAGCATCAAGGTAGGCCACCATCGACCGTCACGCACCCCTTCGACGTTGCCCACGACACATGCTTCAAGCCATGCGAACGTGAAAATTGAGACGTACCTAAGATAGCGTTACGCATGTGGGATCACGTACGCAGCCCGGATCCGTCGAGACTCCGATCTTCACCGATTACGAGTACAATTTTCCGGCGATCAGGGGCATTCAGGCAGGACGCGAGTTCTACGTCTCGATGTGTCCGCTCCGCCTCATCCCGAAGATCTTCGTATTCGACGAGGAGGAACTCGCGCCCGAGGTGCGCGCCCAGCGCATACTCAACAAGGGCCGCCTGCCGGCGTTGACCCGCTACATCCTCGACAACCCCGACGACTACGTCTTCAGCGCGCTCACCGCCTCCGTCGACGGGGACTTGCGCTTCGAGGGCGCCGCCCCCGCCGGCCCGGGGATAAGAATCGGCCAGATCCGCATCCCCATGGCCGCCCGCTTCCTGATCAACGACGGTCAGCACCGCCGCGCCGCCATCGAGGTGGCCCTGCGGGAGAATCCCGATCTGGGCGACGAGACCATCGCGGTCGTCTTCTTCCACGACTCCGGCCTGTCCCGCTGCCAGCAGATGTTCGCCGACCTCAATCGCCACGCCGTCCGCCCCGCGCGCTCCATCGGCGTGCTCTACGACCACCGCGACGACCTCGCCGCCCTGACCCGGCTGATCGCACTGCGATCCCCCGTATTCAAGGGACAGGTCGAGATGGAGGCCTCGACGCTGTCGGCCCGGTCTCGTAGGTTGTTCACGCTCAGCGCGATCCACTCGGGGAACCAGGCCCTGCTCCACAACCTGAAGATCGACTCCACCCAGGCACCGGCCCTCGCGCAGAAGTTCTGGGAGGCGATCGACGCCACCGTGCCGGAATGGGCCATGGTCCGCGAACGAACGCTGCCGGCTCCCGACGTGCGACGCGAGTACCTCCACAGCCACAGCCTCGCCCTGCACGCCCTCGGACGCGTGGGCAACACGCTCCTGCGGGAATCGGCCGACCCAGCCCACTGGCTTCCCTACATGGGACGCCTCAAGAAGGTGGACTGGGCCCGGACGAATCCCGAATGGGACGGACGCGCCATCCTCGCCGGACGCGTGTCCAAGTCACACCGCAACCTCAGCCTGACCACCAACTATTTGCGCTTGCGCCTGGACCTGCCGCTCACCCCGGAAGAACAGCAGATCGAAGACGCGTTTCGCCAGCGAGGAGACGCATGAGCACCCCGACCCGCACAGCCCCGTTCCAGGGCCGAGCCATGTCCGAGGTCGTGAAGGAGCTCACGGAGGAGATCCGCGAGCTCTATCTCGCCGACGAGGTTCCCTGGGTCGTCGGCTACAGCGGAGGCAAGGACTCCACCGCGGTCCTCCAGCTCGTGTGGCTGGCCCTGAAGGGCCTGGCGCCCGAACAACGCACCAAGCCCGTCCACGTCATCAGCACCGACACCCTCGTCGAGAATCCCATCGTCGCCAGCTGGGTCACCCAGTCCCTGGAGACGATGCGGACCGCGGCCGCCGAGCAGCAACTCCCGATCGAGCCCCACCGCCTCACCCCCGAGGTCAAGGACACCTTCTGGGTCGGCCTCATCGGCCGCGGCTACCCCGCCCCCCGCCCCAAGTTCCGCTGGTGCACCGAACGCCTCAAGATCCGCCCCTCGAACGCCTTCATCCGCCGCGTCGTCCGCCGCCACGGCGAGGCCATCCTGGTCCTGGGCATCCGCAAGAGCGAGAGCCAGGCCCGCTCCAAGTCCATGGCCAAACACGAGAAGCGCCGCGTCCGCGACCGCCTCTCCCCCAACGGCAACCTGCCCAACTCGCTGGTCTACAGCCCGGTCGAGGACTGGACCACCGACGACGTGTGGCTCTTCCTCATGCAGCAGGCCAACCCCTGGGGCCACAACAACAAGGACCTCCTCTCGATGTACCAGGGCGCGTCCGCCGACGGCGAATGCCCCCTGGTCGTGGACAACACCACGCCCTCGTGCGGCGACAGCCGCTTCGGCTGCTGGACGTGCACTCTGGTCGAGAAGGACAAGTCCATGTCCGCCATGATCCAGAACGACGAGGAGAAGGACTGGATGCAGCCCCTCCTCGACCTGCGCAACGACCTCGACGTCCCCGACGACAAGCACCTTCGCGACTTCCGCCGGATGAACGGCCAGGTCCAACTCATCACCGACGGCCGCGTCATCCCCGGCCCCTACACCGAGAAGTCCCGCCACGACTGGCTGACGAAACTCTTCCAGGCCCAGAAGCACGTCCGCGACAACGCCCCCGAACACGTCCGCGGCATAGAGCTGATCACCATGGAGGAGCTCCACGAGATCCGGCGCATCTGGATCTTCGAAAAGCACGAGGTCCAGGACGCCCTCCCCAAGATCTACGAAGAGGTCTACGGCGAGACGTTCCCTGGCCTGCCCGTCGACGCCCACCTCGCCCAGGGATCCGACGAGATGGACATCCTCCGCGAGATCTGCGACGGCGACGAACTGCGCTACTCCATGACCCGCGACCTCCTCGCCGTCGAACGCAGGTTCCGCACCAAGACCCGCCGCACCGGCCTGTACGAGGAATTGCAGAGAACCATCGTCAAGGGCTACTACGTCGACGAAGCGGACGCCCTCGCCTTCAAGAAGGAACTCGAAGGCGTCGGCACCCGCGACCAGACACCCGACGACACCGACGTACAGCAGTCCCTCGACCTGGACGGCATCGCCTCCGGGACCGACCACACCACCCCGGCAGAGGACGAAGAGACCAGCAATGCTTCTGCGTAACATCACCCTGCACGACTTCGGCGCCTACCGGGGTGAACAGTCGCTGGATCTCACCACCGAGAAGGGGCGCCCGATCGTCCTCATCGGCGGTCTCAACGGCTGCGGCAAGACCACGTTGCTGGACGCGATCCAACTCGCCCTCTACGGCAACCGCGCCCGCTGCAGCGGCCGAGGGAACGCCTCCTACGACAGCTACCTCCGCGACAGCATCAACCGCCTCGCGAACCCCGAGGACGGCGCACGCGTGGCCGTCGAGTTCTCGATCATGCTCGAAGGCGAGGAACACCGCTACCGCGTCACCCGCAGCTGGCGGATCCCCTCCGGCAGGAAGATCGACGAAAAGCTCGAGATCACCGTCAACGGCAAACCCGAGTGGGGCCTCAGCGAGGGCTGGGTCGACCACATCGAGGGCCTGCTCCCCCTCGACGTCGCCTCGCTCTTCTTCTTCGACGGCGAAAAACTCGAGGAACTCGCGGACCCCGACAAGGCCTCCAACGTCATCCGCTCCGCCGTGGAATCCCTTCTGGGCATCAGCGGAGTCGAACGCCTGCGCGCCGACCTCCTCGTCCTGGAACGCCGACTCCAGACCAGCGTGGCCGACGAGAACGCCCAGGCCAGGATCGCGGACCTCGGCAACGAACTCGAGGCCCTAGCCGCCGCCATCGCCGACGCGGTCCAACGACGCGGCTCCGTGAACACCCACCTCAAGACCGCCGTGTACCGCGCGGAACAGGCACGGGTGCGATTCGCGAAGGAGGGCGGGGAGGTCTTCCGCCGATTCGCCACCCTCAAGGCCGAGAACGACGGTGTCGCCGCCGCCCTCAAGGCCACGAACGACACCCTCGTCACCACCATCGCCGCTGGACCTCTCCCCCTGCTGCTCCTGCACGAACAGCTCGACACCGTCCGCGAGCACGCGAACCGCGAACACCGCGCGGACCAGGCCGCCGAGGTCCTGAACGTCCTGCGGGAACGGGACACCTGGCTCACCGACCTGTTCCGGGAAACGAGCACCCCCGACCGCGTCGCCTCGATCGAGCGCGAACTCCGGGCGGATCGCGACCGTCGCGACGCCGAGGCCCGTGCCCCGCGCGAACTCAACGTGCCGCACGACATGCTCGCCCAGCTGTCCGCGCTGGGCGAGAGTCTGACCCGCGACCGCACTCTCGCCGTGGAACTGGTCGAACGCGCCATCAAGGACCAGGCCCGCTACGACGCCACCGACCGTCTTCTCGCCTCCAAACCGGAGGACGAGGACGAGATCCGCAAACTGATGGACGCGCAGACCGCCGCGCTGGACAAGGTCTCCTCGCTGCGTGCGGAACTGGCCCGCACCGACACAGACCTGGAAGAACTCAGAGCCCGACAGCGCGGTCAGAATGCCGAACTGGAGCGCGAACTGCGCAAGCAGAACCTCCACGAAAAAACCGACAGGGTTGAAGCCCGGGTCAAGAACTACGCCGAAACCACCCGGGAGGTCCTCGGGCGATACTCGGCGGCATTGCTGACCCGCCACATCGGCCGACTCGAGGTCGCCGTCCTGGACAGCTTCAGCAAGCTGATGCGCAAGAAGAACCTGGTGGCGGATCTGCGCATAGACACCGGGGACTTCTCGCTCGCCCTCACCGGAACGGACGGGCATCCCCTCGACTCCACCCGCCTGAGCGCCGGCGAGCGCCAGCTCCTCGCCTTGTCCCTGCTCTGGGGCGTGGCTCGCGTCGCCGGCAACCGCCTGCCCAGCGTCATCGACACCCCCTTGGGCCGCCTCGACAGCAAGCACCGCGAACAACTCGTCGAGCGCTACTTCCCGCACGCCGGCGACCAGGTCCTGCTGCTGTCCACGGACGAGGAGATCGACGAGCGCCTGTTCCACAAGCTCGAATCCTCCATCGCCCGGACCTACACCCTCACCCACGACAACGAGACCCTCACCACCAGCGTCCGCCAGGGCTACCTGTGGCCGACCGGAGAAGCCCATGTCGCTTGAGACGATCCGCCTGTCCCAGCCGGCCCGGGACCAACTCATCCGCCTCAAGCGCGTGACCGGCATCAAACACTGGAACGTCCTGTGCCGCTGGGCACTGGCCTACTCCCTCCAGGAAGCCTCCGTCCCACTGGTCCGGGACATCACCACCGACTCCAACGTCGAGATGAGCTGGAAGACGTTCACCGGCCAGTACGGCGACATCTACCTCGCCCTGCTCAAGGAACGCTGCCTGCGCGACGGCGAGGAACCCACCGACGAGGCGATCTCCCGCACCCTGACCATCCACCTCCACCGCGGCATCGGCTACATGGCCGGCCGCAAGGACCTGCACACCATCCAGGACCTGGTGATGAGCGCCGCGGGATGACCGCGGACGGCCGGGTGGCCCGAAGCCACCCGGCTCCGCGAGCGGGCAGGATACGAGCCCACCGTGATGAGGCCTGGCGATACTCGAGGTCGACCGCATCGAGGACCTTGCCCCGGGCGGTCGGGACTACCCCAAGAACACGATTGCTCCGTGCCTCAACCATCATGCCGTGAAAACACGCGGCAGGCGCAGATGCGCAAACGCCTCCGGAAGATGGCCGGGGAGGCCCACCGCACGGCCATCGGACGATCCACCCGACGTCGTAACCGCGCGCCCGGTGCCGCGAACGCACCCGCCTACCGTCCGAACCCGACGTAGGCCGGACCCGGTCACCGCCCAGGATGCGTCGGCGCTGTCCTGGGTCACCAGGGCGTGGGCAGGGTGATCTTGCTGCGGGGCACGATCTCCCCGTTGTAGTCTCGGAATTCGTTCTCCCCGACGGAGCGCGCGTCCGCGACCAGGTCGCGCAGGGTGCGGCGGTCCCTGTCCGTGGGCAGGCCGGCGATCAGGTGACACAGCAGCTTCACGGCCGTTTCGAGGCCCTTGGTGTTGATCCGTTGGCCGTTGAAGTCGTACAGGACCCCCCACCAGGGACCCCCCACGAGGTCCAGGCGCAGACCGTCCGCCCCGTCCATCGCGGCCACCTTCGCGAAGATGTCGTCCAACGACATTCCCTCGGCCCGCATCACGCCGACCGCCTGGCCCAGCGCCTGCTGGCCGATCGGGCGCAACAGCATGTGCCCCTGCCCGCCCCCGCTGCCCTTCTCGACCTCGTGCTCGAATCGGCGATACCGGGACGGCGACTGCCCCGCCACGATGCCGCGGAACGTCGGCAGATCGGCGACGTGGTCCCACAGCTCCTTGAAGTCGGCACGTCCGCGCAGGAGTTCCTCGTCGACGGGCCGACGGGCCAGCTCGCGACCCTTTGTACCCCACCCCGCGTACCTCTCGTCGGCCGTGAGATACCGCTTGGCCATCTCGGTGAGCGTCTGCAGCGTGGTTAGATGCGCGGACCGCTTGGTGATCGTGCTGTTCTTGAAATTCACCGCGTTCCTGACGATCTTGAACAGCGGGTGCTCGACCGCGATGCGACGGGCCACGATCGCGAAGCCATTGTCCTCGTCCAGTTGTGCCACCTCGCCCGGGGTCAGCGGCGAGGCCTGCTTGTTCACGTGGGTGAAGATGCTCCGCACCCGCCGCTGGGCGTCCGCGCGGGTCTCACCCCGGATGACGGCGGGGATGATCTCCACGCCCATGCGCTCCGCGCCCAACTGCTGCAACCGCGTCTCGTCGAGGCCGTACTCCTCGACGAGGTCGTCCAGCACCAGCACCTCGTCGCTCTTGACGTCTCCCTCCCGGTCGCGCACCTCCAGCCGGCCGTAGGTGATCAGGCGCAGGGCGGCCGCGATACCGATCAGGCGGTGTTGACCGTCGAAGACGTACAGCGAGCTGGTGGGACCCAACTTGAGCATTCCCACCCGTCCTTGGCCGTCGAGGGCCTCGAACGTGGTGGACGTCTCGCGGGCGGCGCCGTCCTCGTCCCACAGGTCGCTGGTGGGATCGTCCACCCACGGCTGCCCCAGCACCACGAGGATCGGCGGGAACTTGTGGTTGTCCCGCTCGATCAGATACTTCGCCAGGACGGCCTCGCGCGACCAGTCGATTGCGCGCTGGGAGATGATCTCGATGCTCTCCTCGTCGATCCGCAGCTTGCCGGTCTCCGGGTCGAAGCTCCGCTTCAGCAGCGGCATCGTGTTCGCCAACCGCACGTGGTTGCGGATCCACTCCAACGACGTGGACGCGATGTAGGAGGGACTGCCGCCCATCCGGGCCGCCTCCACGAACAGCGCGTCCTCCTGCTTGATGTGGTCGTCGAGGAGCCGCGCCAGCACGGCCTTCGCCCGGTCCCAGTGCCCGTTGATCTGATCCATCTCGGCGGCCAGCTCGGCCGAGTTCTGGTCGTCCATGGTTTCTCCGATGGTTCGTTCGACGGTCACGGCGCGGCGTACGGGACTCGGGGTCGGTGGCGGTCACCGATCCGACAAGGCTCCCCGCCCCGGCGCGGACCGTCCCGCCCGTCTCGAGAGAGAAGGGCGATGTCACCACAGGATGATTCCATGTCTGCACAACTTCGAGCAAGTCTCCGAACTTACTTTCATGTCTCGAGACATTCGGGTATGTTCACCGAACACAGAGCAGGATCTCAGTGAAACAAGCCGCCGGCTCGTGACGCAATCGCTCACGCACCGACGCGCGACACCCGCCCGGGGGAACCACGTGCACGTCTTCTTCCAGCCCGCCCGCCTCTCCGACACGACCGTCCACCGCCACTACCTCGACACCATCGCAACCGCCGTCATCCTCGCCCACCACCACGACGTCCTCGACCCGGCGACCCGAGAGAAACTCGCGGCCAGTTTCCCCGACGGCACCGCCCGGCTGTGGGGAGTGACACCCGGCAAGAACGGCGCCAACGTCGGCAAGGCCCACAAGATCCGCCCCGGAGACCGCGTCTTCTTCTCCGGCGACAAACGCGCCTACCTCAGCGGCATCGTCGTCGCCACCTTCCACAACCCCGCCCTCGCCAAGCGCCTGTGGGGCACCGACGACCAGGGCCAGACCTGGGAACACATGTACGCCGTCGGCTCCGTCCGCGGACACGATGTCCCTATCGACGAGATCCGCCGGCTCCTGGACTAAAAACCCAACCGCAACGTCCAGAACCTCACCCACCTCAGCGACCTCGAGGGCGACCTCCTCCTCGAACTCCTTGACCTCGACGACGTCCTGCCCCTGCGCTCCTCCGACTCGCTCACCCTCCTCGACCACGAACCCGTCTCCTTCGACGGTCCGCTCGAGATCGAGGCCACCCTCAAGCGCCGCGGCGAACAGCGCCACCTCAAGCAGTACCTGCTCGGCTGGTCCGACGCCTGCGCCCTGTGCGGCCGCGTCCTCCCCCAGGGCTTCCTCATCGCCGCACACATCAAGAAGCGCGCCCACTGTGACGAGAACGAGCGCCGCGACCTCGGGCACGTCGGCATGCTCGCCTGCGTCCTCGGCTGCGACAGCCTCTACGAGAGCGGACACATCAGCTTCGACCCCGGCGGCCATATCCGCGTCAGCCCGGAGGTCGACGACTCCCCCCACGTCGCCGAACACGTCCAGGCCTACCTCGCAAACCGCACCACCACCTGGTGGACCCCCGAACGGGAGCCCTACTTCGCCTGGCACCGCAACCACACCTACCGCCGCGCCCCCGTCTCCTGACCCACCGACGGCCGACCGTGCCCGCCCCGGGGGCACGGTCGGCCCCACCGCGTCCCGGCCCGATCAGCCCACGCCCCCGACCGCCAAACTCCCCTGATCCACCACGCGGCCCGCCCCACACCCCACCACGATCCCCGTCCGGGTGAAGTCGTCTCACCGATACGACAGTGTGGTCACCATGACGTCACAGCCTCGACCATCGCAGGTCGAACCCCACGCGGCAGTCCCCGAGTTCCCCACGTCCGAGGCCTTCGTCCCCCACCCCACGCCAGCCACCGCACACGATGCGACCCGCGACAACGACCAACGCCCACCCACCAAGGAACCGCCCCCACCGGCGGCCGACACCCCGCCGGCACCCCGCCCCACCTCCGACGCACCCGTCGCCGAAACCCTGTTCGACATCACCCCCGACCCCACCGCACGCCAGCGAGACATCGTCGCCGAACAGGCCCTGAAGCACCTGCGATCCGCCGACCACCCCCTCTCCACCCCCACTCTGGTCGCCCGCATCGGAGGCGGACTCCAGCCCCGCGTCCTCAACACCCGACTCGCCAGGGACGACCGCTTCACCCGCAGCGACATCGACACCTGGGCCCTGACCGCATGGGGACTACGCCCCTACAGCAACGCCCACGACCTCATCGTCGAAGAACTCGACAAGGCAGGCGGCCCCATGCCCCTCCACGACCTCGAACGCACCCTCACCCGCGACTTCTCCCTCCAAACCGCCACCATCCGCGCCGCCGCTGCCACACCACCGCTCACCACCCGCAACGGCCTCGTCCACCACCTCGATCCCCCTTCCGACACCGACCCACCCGAGTCCCGGACAGCACCACCACCCCAAGACCCCGCACACCCCGGCGCTCTCACCCGCGAACTCCTCGACCTGATGGGACTCGCATGACCCGCGACCCCGCCACCCTGCGCACCACCCCCATACACGGCGACTACCGCAGCGACCGCGCCCACCTCGTCGAGGACTTCTACCTCCCCGCCCTGGCCGCCTCCACGCGCTACGACCGCGCCGTCGGTTACTTCAATGCCTCCGTCCTGGCCGTCCTTGGCCACGGACTCGACGAATTCGCCCACCACGGCGGCTACATGCGCATCGTCG
Organism: Embleya sp. AB8; assembly: GCF_049739465.1. Taxonomy (NCBI): domain Bacteria; kingdom Bacillati; phylum Actinomycetota; class Actinomycetes; order Kitasatosporales; family Streptomycetaceae; genus Embleya; species Embleya sp. AB8. The sequence goes on along the minus strand of NZ_JBMHHY010000050.1, from coordinate 31,673 downwards.
CCTCACCCCAGCTCCGCACCGAGGACATCGACCAGCTCCGCGCCGGATACGCCCTGCGCGCCGTCCTGGAGCACGCCGCCCTCCGCGACCTCAACGAAGCCGCAGAGGACCCGCAGGCCGCCGCCGGCATCGGCCAACTCGGTCGCCTTGTCGCCCACGGCCGTCTCGATATCAAACTCGCCTACATCCTCGACCGCGACCGCGTCGGCATCTATCACGAGAAGATCGGCGTCTTCCACGACACCCACGACACCGTCGCGTTCAAGGGCAGCGCCAACGAGACCCTGCCCGGACTTGTCGGCAACTTCGAATCCGTCGAGGTCTTCCGCAGCTGGCTCACCCCCGACCGCGAACGCGCCCAACGCATCGCCCGCGACTTCGACGACCTCTGGCACGACCGCACCCGGTTCCTGCGGGTCTTCACCTTCACCGACGCCGCCCGACCGCTCCTCGACGAATACGCCACCCGCGCCGCACCACACACCGCCCCCCGGACAACCCTCCCCGACGGCACCCTGATCAGCCTTCCCCGCCCCCACCCCGACGGCACCCTCGCCATCCCCATCGGTCTCACCGTCCGCGACTACCAGAAACACGCCGTCGAGGCGTGGTTCGCCCACGGCTGCCGCGGCATCCTCCTGCGCATGGCCACCGGAACCGGCAAGACCGTCACCGCCCTCACCGGCGGCGCCCAACTCGCCAAGCAGATCGCCCACCACGACGCCGGCCCCCTGCTGACCGTCGTGGTCGCCCCCTACCAACACCTCGTCGACCAATGGGCCACCGACATCGAACGCTTCGGCGTCACCCCCATCCGCGCCTACGAGTCCGTCGGCGCCTGGCACGACCGCGCCTCGGCCCTCACCGACGCCCTGGCCCTGCGCGCCGCCTCCGGCGGCGTGATCGTCACCACCAATGCGACCTTCAGCGGCGACACCTTCCAAACACTCCTCGCGCGCCACCGCGGCCACCTCCTGATGATCGCCGACGAGGTCCACAACCTCGGCGCCCAACGACTGCGCGACCGCCTCCCCCACACCGCCGCCTACCGCCTCGGCCTCTCCGCCACTCCCGAACGCTGGTTCGACGACACCGGAACCGCCGCCCTCCAGCAGTACTTCGGCGACATCGTCTTCGAAATGGGCATCGGCGACGCCATCCGAGCCGGCGCCCTGTGCCGCTACACCTACACACCCGTGCTCGTCGAACTCGACGACGAGGAGAGCGAACTGTACGGCCGCGTCACCGAAGCCATCGCCAAGGCACTCGCCACCCACGGCAACGCCGACGACGCCGACGCCGACAGCCCCCTGGGCATGCTCCTGCGCAAACGCGCCAACATCCTCGGACACGCCCGCGCCAAGATCCCCGCCCTGCGCGGACAGATCCTCCGCCGCCTCGACCACCGCCACCAACTCCTGTACTGCGCCGAAGGCCGACATCCCCTCGCCACCGACACCCACACCACCGACGAACCCACCCAACTCCACCGAGCCATGGACCTTGTTGGCCGGGAACTCCGCATGCCCACCGCCTCCTACACCGCCCAGACCCCCCGCCCCCAGCGCCTCGAACTCCTCCACCGCTTCGCCTCCGGCGACGATCTCCAGGTCCTGGCCTCCATGCGCTGCCTGGACGAAGGCGTCGACATCCCCGCTGCCCGCACTGCCTACCTCCTCGCCAGCTCCTCCAACCCCAGACAGTTCATCCAACGCCGCGGCCGCGTCCTCAGGCGCGCCCCCGGCAAGGACCACGCCGACATCGTCGACTTCGTCGTCATCCCGCCCGACGACGAAGGCGGCCTCAGACGCGAGACGGAACGCCGCATGGTCGCCCGCGAGTTGACCCGCGTCACCGAGTTCGCGCGCTTCTCCGACAACGAGGCCACCACCCTCGATACCCTGCGCCCCCTACGCACCCGCTTCGGCCTGCACGACATCTAGGACGCCCGCACCCACCGAGCACGAGGAAAGCCATGACTACCCGGGAAACCCCCATCCAGATCCTCGAAGCCCTGTCGCCCGCAGCCCAGCAACTGGCCAAAAGGGTCCTCCAACTCGAGAAGGAATACCTCCACGTAAAGAAGCCCTCGCTCCTCACCAACAGGATCGTGGAAGCCGCAAAGGAGCTCACCCGATGAAACTCCTCAGACTCACCGTCGAGAACTTCCGCGTCTTCCACGGCAAGCACGTCCTCGACCTCAACGTCCACGACGACAAACCCGTCGTCCTGATCCTGGGCATGAACGGCGCAGGCAAGACGACCCTCCTCAACGCCTTCACCTGGGCCCTGTACGGCACCTTCACCAAGGACGTCGAATACCAGGAACGGATCATCAACGACCGCGTCTGGGACGAGACCTCACTCGATCTACCCGTGACCGCCTCGGTGAAGCTCGAGTTCGAACATGACGGCGTCATCGTCACCGTTCACCGCCACGCCGCCGTCACCAAGGACGCACCCGCGCAGAACCTCACCGGCCCCTGGCCCGTCCTCGTCACCGAAAACCAGCACGGCGAGAGCAAGAAGATCGAGAACGGCCAGGACCGCATCGAGAAGATCCTCCCCGAAGGCCTGCGCCGATTCTTCTTCTTCAACGGCGAACGCGCGGAACAGATGTTCGCCGGCAAAGGCAACAGCGACGTCCGAGAGGCCATCAAGACCCTCCTCGGCCTTGAGACCATCGAGCGCGCCATCAGCGACCACCTCCCCGAGGCATCCCGCCGACTGACCAACGAGGCCCGCAAACTCGGCGACAGCCGCCTCGGGCCCCTCGCCGAGAACCGAGAAAAGCTCGAAAAGCTCAAAGCCGACGCCGAACGCCGCGCACAACAACTGTCCCAGGACATGGCCAGCTACCGACACGAGGCGGAGGAGGCCGGGCGCGCCCTTATGGAGAACAAGCACGCCGCACCTCTCCAAGAGCGACGCGTCCAGCTCGACGAGGAACGCCGCGCCGAGAAGATCCGCCGCAAGGAGCTCCGAGAACGCAAACAACGCATCCTCGGCGAGAGAGGCTTCATCGCCTTCACCACCTGCATCGACCGCGCCGTCATCGACCTCGCCGACGACATGCGCAGCCGACACCAACTCCCGGCGGGTGTGCAACGAGACTTCATCGACGGGCTGCTCAAAGACGGAAAATGCATGTGCAACACCCCCGTCCCGCCGGGATCACCCGGACACGCCGCCCTCAGCCAACGCCGCCACGGAGCCGGCCTCGTCGACGTCCAGGTGCGGTGGATGAACCTCCGCGGCGACGCCGCGCGACTGACGGACGCCCGCGAGGCGCTGCGCACCGACCTCCGTGGTATCACCGCCGACATTCGGGAAGCGGAGGATCGCATCGACCGCCTCGACGCCGAAAGCAGCGACATCGACCGGAAACTCAAGGACGTTGATGTCTCGGACGTCCAACGCCTGGAGCAACGCCGCAGCGAGTACGAGGGCAAACGCTATGACGCGTCCGACAGTCTGCAGGAAACGACCAAGGAGATCGAGCGCCTCGACGAGGAGATCGTGAAGCAGCGCCGGGCCTTCCACGCCGCCAAGGTGCGGGACAAGGAGGCACAGCGCGTACAACAACAGATCGCCCTCGTGGATGAGGTCCTCGAAGCGCTCGAAAAGATCCTCAGCCTCAAGACCGAGGAGATCCGCACGGAACTCGACACCAAGGTCAAGAACGTCTTCTCGCGCATCTGCATCAAGCCGTTCACTCCCGAACTCACCGCCTCCTTCGACCTGCAGATCCACGCCGACACCACTGGGCCCGCAGCGATCCGCAGCACCGGCGAGAACCAGATCCTCGGCCTGTCCTTCGTCGGCGCCGTCGCGGACATGGCCTTCGAGATCCACAACCGCAGGCAGTCCCCCAGCGGCGACACCTTCGAAGGCGGCGGCATCTACCCGGTCGTCATGGACGCGCCCTTCGGAAACCTCGACATCGAGTACCAGAACCAGGTTGCCGAGGCCTTGCCCCAACTGACCACCCAGATCGTCACGATGCTGTCCCAGTCCCAGGCCCGCGGCCAAGTCATGGAACGCCTCCAGGCCGCCGCCACCCGGGTCTACGTCCTGCGCTCGGTCACCTCCAAGCCCGACGCCAAGGAACAGACCATCACCGTCTCCGGCCGCGCCGTTCCCTACGTCACCCGCGGCGACTTCGAGCACACCGTCCTGGAAGAGGTGACCCCCTGATGGCCGAGGACCGATTCCGGCGCCCCGCCGATCACGAAGACCTGCTCATCGCCATGACCACCAAGGACGGGCCCTTCACCACGCTCTACGAGGCGATGATGTTCGCGGCCACCCTGGGCGCGCGCAAGGGAGTACCCACCCCCTTCACCAGGACCGACGAACCGATCAACCTCTCCCGTCTCGGCAACAGGACCCACGGGGAAATCCTCGTCGACCTCCTTGCCGCGGCCCGGGTCACCGACGACCCCAAGATCCTGGCCGACGACCGACTCCAGGACCGCGTGCGAATCTTCGAGGAATACGCCAACACCGGCCTCAACTTCATCCGCGGCGAACTCAACACCAGCGGCCGAAACATCTCGGACGTGGTGAACAACCTCGTCTTGGATGCCCTCGCCGAGACACCCGACACCAAGCCCGACGTCGTGAGCGAGATCCTCGACGTCGGAAAACTTGTCTGGGAGTAGCCCCGCCTCACCGGCACGGGCGGGGCCCGCCATCGGACACCGACCACACGCCCCGGACACGCTCCGCCCGCTCGTCGGTCGTCGGAGACGAGCGGCCGGAGCATGTCCGACCGTCGCCGCATCCGCCCTCGGGGATCCGGCAGGCGACACACCGGAGAAGTCGCCCTCCGCCCACCCGCCACCGGACGACGACGATCGGACACCGTGACCGAACAACCGGACACACCGGCGACCGCCACGAACGGACACCACCGGACAGGCCCGCCTCGTGGCCGGACATCGGACACGGGCACGGCCACCGCGAGAATGCACGCATCACGCGAACTCCTCAACACCGTGTCGCCCAACTGACTCCGGCACAGGTCACGCAACTTGGCCGACCGACACGCGTGTCGTTCCCGCCGTCCGACCCGGACACCGACTCGACGGATGCCGTCCGATGCGACACCGCCATCGGACACGAGGCGACACGCGTGCCCGACCAACATCGCGTCCGGACACCGGCTGGCTGGACACCGGACACGCGACACGACACCGGACCGGACAGCGACACGGTGTGTCCGCCGGACACAGCGTCCCCGTCGCGGGCGTGTCCGGACACCCCCGTCGCGCCGCCGGACACCGTCAGTTCCACCTCCGCCGGATCGCAACGCGGGCCGGACACGCGGACCTTCACCGCACAGCGCCGAAAGAGATTCACCGGCGGGACGTCACAACCGGCGTCCCCCGGTCACCTCCCCGAACATGCACCCACGACAGATCCCGGGAACCCTCCGCCGGACGGCGGAAGTTCACACGAGCAATTCCTTGACACCGGCCCGCCCGGATGGGCGACACGCCGACCGGCGAGTTGTCCCGTGCTCTCGCACCTGGCCCCCGAAGGGACTAGGGTTCCCCTGAAACTCCCGTGAGTAACGGAAGCCTCACCAGGACATGAAGAAGCCCCCTGCAAGGAGGTTCAACTCCCCGGGGGCGCGGCCGACTACACCGCGCTCTTCGTCCACAGGCGCGATTGCCGCGCCGTCGACGGCATGGTTTCCGGGTCGACCTAATCCGCGTACTCCAGCGCCGTTCCCGCGCGCAGCAGATCGCCCGCCACCGAGACCGCGTGAATGTCCACGTTCGTCCGCCCGAACACCGTCCACGGGTGCGGGTACCCAGCCGGCAGCGACTTCGCCGTGGCGTCGCCGCGCTGCCAATGTGCCCAGGCATCCCCGTCGTGGCCGTACTTCGCGTGCGTGATCGCGGCATGCAGATGCAGCGCACCGTACAGGCCCCTCGCCTCCTCGCCGAGGTCGTCCAGATGAGGCCGCATCGCCCCCGCCGCGTCGATCACCACGGCCAGCGCCTCGTCCCCGTCGGCCGTCTCGCGCAACGCGTTGCCGTAGCACCAAGCCGCGCCCGCGAGTGCCTCCGGGGTATCCGCGTACTGCGCGGACAACATGCCGCGGTCCGCGACCACCCACACCAACTCGGCGGGCGCGATGTGGGCGATGTGCTGTTGCGCAAGGTGGTAGATCGTGACCAGGACTGCATACGCATCACGCCGCTCACGCCCGTCGAGCACACGAATCGCGACCTCGCCGTCGCCGATCAGATCCGGCAGGAGCGCACCGACCTCGGTGTGGTTGTACTGCGAGCCGTGCCAGAGCGTCCGGGCAGCCTCGACACGCGAGCACAGAGCCGCCACATCCGGCCGTTCATCCAGCCGGACGGCCGAGTAATTGCGCTTCTTGACAGCCGCCCAGATATCTGGCATCGACTCGTGGTGCAGAGCTGGGGACACGGGCTGCATCACCTCTCCGGTGCCGGTGAGGACTCCAAGATCCGTCAGCCCAAGAGTAGACGCGAGCCGCAGCATCAGCCTGTAGTCGCGCAGTTCGCGCTCGCCTGACTCGATCTTCTTCAGCCAGTCCGGGCCGCGTCCGCAAAGGCCCGCGAGAACGGGCCTGCTCGTGCCGCGTCGCGTCCTCAGCCACTCGATTCGCTCGCCCCTCGTCAGGTCAGCCGGCAGGTCCATGAATGCCCCCGGGGATGGTGAGTGCGTCTGCTGCCAAGGTACGCCGGGATTTCGAGGTGTGAAGTCACGATCGAATGGGATCGTGGGGCGCACGCAAGGTTGCCTACTCCGGTCGTGTGCGCCAGCTACCGATCACGGACAATGCGGTGCCACCCCGGACGGCGGACCCGAGCCGCCGAGGAGGCGCCCATGGGCAGGACCACCGTCGTGCGAGGCGAACGCATCGAACTGCTGTCGGCGTACTTGGCTAAGAGATGGTCTCATTTGGCGTATCGCCGGTAGCAGATGAGTGCGGCTGCGATGCTGACGAAGGCGCCGAAGTGAGCGGCCTTGACCTCGTATCGGCGGTGGAGTCGGCGGAACGCGTTGAGCCAGGCCACCGTTCGCTCCACGACCCACCTGTGGCGGCCCAGGCGTCGGGAGGAGTCGACGCCACGGCGGCCGATGCGGTGGGCGATATGGCGTTTCCGCAGGTACGCGCGGATGAAGCGGTGGTCGTAGGCCTTGTCGCCGTGAAGCTTGGCGGGCTTTCGGCGCCGGGGTCCGCGGCGGGAGCGGATCGGCGGGATGCCCTCGACGAGCGGGATCAGGGCCTGACTGTCATGGGTGTCGGCGCCGGAGATCCCGATCGAGATCGGCAGACCGGTGCGTTCGGTCAGCAAGTGGATCTTCGACCCGTTCTTGCCCCGATCCACAGGATTCGGACCCGTCAACTCCCCTTTTTCAAGGCCCGCATGTTCACCGAGTCCACCGCACACCGCGACCAGTCCAACTCGCCCCGCGCGCCGAGCTCGTCCAGGAGGACACGGTGGAGTCTCGCCCACACGCGGGCGCGACTCCATTCCGTGAATCTGCGGTGGATCGTCTGCCAGGAGGCGCCGAACACCGGCGGCAACTGCCGCCACGTGCAGCCGGACGTCGCCACGAACACGATCCCGGCCAACACCTCGCGATCCCCGTGCCGTCGCCGACCACCACCCTGCGGACGGGTCGGCCTCGACGGCACCACCCGCTCGAACAACTCCCACAGCTCGTCCGGCACCAACCGCTCCACAAGCGTCACCGCATCAGACTACCGATCAATCCAAATGAGACGACTTCTAAGTGCCCAATGAAGTGCTCGATGTCGTCGGCCGCGCCACCCTTGAAGTCCCTACATGCGTGGGGGTGAGCCGCAGCGCGTTGGCGTGGAAGAGAAGGGCAACGCGAAGTCCCACTCGCGTGGGGGTCGCTCGCCGTTGTTCGGCTGGCCCTGGCTGGCGCGCTTCTGCCAGCGTTCCGGCCTGGCTCGGCGTGACAGCTGTGGTGCGCCGCTTCGGCTTGGACAAGATCATGCCCCACGCCGCCGCCTATTCGCCGAAGCAGCTCCGGACGCGTTCGAACAACTTCGTGCACGTTCGCAGCTGCGAAGCCAGGAGGTCACCCGTGCCTGCCGCATCCCCCAGGCGCCGCCCGATCTCGTCCTTCTCCCCAGCGAACGTCCACACCATGGACAGCAGGCAGAACGCCAACGCCTCGACGACTTGCGCGACTTCCTTCGGTGACCCCGACGCTCGCCGCCGAGCCGGGGAGTCCGCCCCATTCGTCTCCCGGTAGTACGCGAGACGTCGCATCATCACCCGGGCCTGTTCGACCATTGCGATGTCCTGGGCGTCCGCGCACCCCGCCAGCACCGATGTCGTCGTGTGCTCCGCGGCGTCGAACTCCGCGAACGCGCGCCGCAGACGATCGTCGTCGTCGGAGGCCGCAAGCACGTGTGCGTGATGGAACAGGCGCAGCGATACGTCGCCGTCCCCACCCGCCAAAGACGAAAACGACAGCATCCGCAGATCGTCGACCTCCACCAGATGCTTTACGGCGGCCGACCAGAAGGTCTCGGAAGGCCATGGGGCATGCCGCGACGTGCACGCGTGATACTCCAACGTCCCGTCCAGGCCGACCACGTCCTCGGCGGCTCCCATGCCCTCTGCCCGCACCACCGGCGTCAACGCGGACGCCACGCCTTCGACCGGGGTACGCCCGAACTCGACCGCACCGCGAAACCAGTCGCCAGGGGCCTCGGCCCGTTCCCGAGAGCTCAGGTACCCCGGAATGGCGTCCCTGAGAAAGACCAACGGAAGCGGTCCCCGGACGCCCAGACAACGGGCGTCCATGGCCACCCGTAGCAACGCCCTGCCGTAGACCCCCGACGAACCACCGCCGTTCCTGGCATGGGCGAGCAGCTTCCCCGCCGCGGCCAACGTCTGCGTCACGCGTCCACTATCGGCCGCGGCCTCGGCCGCCAGCGCCAGCGAAGGGTCCGAACGAGCGGCCACACGCAGTTCCTCCATCTCCGAGGAGGAGAACGAGCCGGGCACCGGGATCGACACGGCCGACTTCGCCAACGCACGCAGGTGCATCACACCCTCCCGTCCACCATAGGCAACGGGTTCCGGGGCCTGGTCGAGCGTGTCCCACCCCGTTGCCAACACGACCATCGGCCCGGGCAGTTCGAGCCGCCGGCGCAACGCGGCCGCGCAGTCGTCGCCTTGGGCGCCATGAAGGTAATCATGAACGCCGTCCAACCACAACACCGTCCGTTCACCGAGCGTGGCCGGCTCCAACAGCGCCAACAGGCTGTTCGCGTCCTTGGGGAAGGCCAGCGCCCAGTCCGGCAGACATTCGGTCACCGCCTCGAAGGCCGTCCGGCTCTTGCCCGAACAGGACACCCCGTGCAGCAACACGAACTCCGCGTGCCTCCCCTTCCCGATCCCCTCGAGCCGCTCCCGCAGCTGCCCGTCGTGGGGACGCACCACGTAGGCGGGCAGAACGAACCCCTTCTCGCCGCGTTCCGCATCGGAGATCGCCGGCCGCACCCCCAACATCTGCGGAGGCCACCACGACACCTCCTGCGGCTTGTCCGGGAGCAGGTCCCGACGCTCCCGGTCCCGCGCCGCGTCCAGCGCCCGCCCGGCCAGTCCTGCCGAGATCCCGGCGGAGACCCCGCTCCGTCGGGTCTCCTGAAATGCGCGAAACAACAAGATCCACCAGGACGGGTCCCAGTTCAACGCCCGCGCGTCGGACGAGAGCGGGGGTGCCCGACGAGCCGCCTCCCCCAACACCCTGATCAGTTTGATCAGCTTTTCCTCGGACCCCGGAGGGCGATCCCCGTTCAACCACGAACCCACCGTGGACGGGGACATCCTCACCAGCTCTGCCAGTCCGCGCAGGGAGGGAAACACCTCCCTGGCGACATCCTCCCGATGGACCCGACCCACGGCGGCCAATGCCAGGCCCAGCTCCGAACGCCGGTACTTGTCCACATCCGCCGGCTTCATGGCGCCCGCCCCGTGTCCCTTCGTGTCCAACGCCCGGACCCGTCCACTGGACACCCCACTGGACACCGCTCCCGCGCACTCCACCACCTGCGGCTTCGCCCGACCGCCGTCCACTTGTCCGCACCAGGCTGCAGGACACCCCGTCGGACGGCCATCGTCGACGCATCGCCCGGCACACAGCCGGAAGGACCCACTCCTCGGAGGACACATGAACCACGCCCCGCGCGACTTCCTGGCCACCACCGCAACCCTGCTGGGCCCCCTCGGACTCCTGAGCCTGCTGCTGTTCCTGCTCGTGTACGTCGGCGTCGTCCTGCCCGCGATCTGGTCGCGCGTGCCCGCCCGTCGGACCGCCGCGCATCGCGTCCTGAGCCTGCTGCTCGAACACTTCCACAGGATGCTGCGTGCGCTCCGCGGTCTGTGGACCCGGTGAACGCGCTCCGGGGGATGCGACGCACCGCGCCCCGCCGGTCACGCCCCGATCGGCTGCGGAAGCTCGTACCGCTCCAGCCCCGGCTCCGGGGCCCGCTGTCCTTCGCGACCGAGGTGCCTGGCCACCCGATGACGCACGCTCTCACGATCTGTCGGCGACATCACCTCACCGCTCAGGAGGTAGCCCAGCAGGTCGGCCGAGACCTCGAAGTTCTCGTTGCGGGCCACGATCCGCCCGTTGGGCGCGATCAATACGTCCCGCCAGATCTCGTCCTTCACCCCCCATTCGAGCCTGTTCGCCCGCTCCACCGCGACCCGCAGATCCACACCCTGCTCCACCGCCCGTCGGAGCCCGCGGAACAGCACGATGTGGGCGGCTGGCTTGACCAACAGGCTCCACTTCTCGGCGTCGAGACGGATGCTCGCCAGGGAATGGGGGTAGCGCAATCCCTCCCGGAGGGCGTCCAGCCCCTCCAGCACCGCGAGCCACCAGTTCTTCACATGCTCGTACGACTCCTCCAGACGCTGCACGTCCGGTCGCACCACCGCCTTCTTCTCGTCGAACTCCTCCCGCAGGCCATGCAGTTCGAGCACCGTCTGCACCGTGTCGTACACGGCACTGATCGTCGTCAACTGCCGGCTGCGGTCGGCGATGGTGTTGCTCCGCCAGTTCACGAGGAGCTCGCCCTTGTTGTCGGTGACCCCCAGGGGTTCACCCTCCCGCAGCAGCCACCGGGTAAGGATCGCACTGCCGTCGTCCTCGCTGGTGATGATGTTGTCGCCCCGACCCGTGGGCTTGGCGTTGCGGTTGACCTTGTTGAAGATGCGGCGGGTGTGCTCGGCGCTCTGGAACGGCACGAACACCACGACGAGATCGTCGTTGGGCACCTCCTGGACGTACTTGCCCTCGACCACGGGAGACTGGATGACCTCCCGCAGCGCAGCGAGGCGATGCTGACCGTCCAACACGATGAACTCGCCGCCGTCGAGGGTCAGGAAGCCGATGTCCTCGGACACCGACCGGTACGCCGCGTGCAGCTTGTTCGTGATCCTGTCCAACGACTCGAAGGACAGCTTCGCGTCGACCACCAGCACGATGATCGAGCCGAAGAACCGGTCCTTCGACTGTGCGAGGTAGGGAACGATCTCGTTGTGCACGCGCCTGTCGTTCAGCTCGCGCTGCAACCGTTCCTCGATGCCGACGTTCGCCCAACGGTCCACCTCGCGCGCGGGACGGGCCACCGCGACGAGCTCTCGCGCCTTCATCTTGCACTGATAGAAGTCCGTGGCACCCATGCGCCCCCGGATCACCGGCACGATCGTCGCCATCCCCACACCTCTCACCGAACGTCGCGTCATCGCGATCGGGTCGGAACCGACCCGAGTCCGCACGGTATCCCGCGGTCGTCGGCCTCTCGGACGCCTTCGTCGAGCGATGCGCGTCGGCCGTGCCGAACGCCGTTTCACGACCCCGACTTCGAGCTCATCATCGAGAAAATGGATTCATGTTGTCAATGAGACGGTGGATGTTTGTGCAAACATGAGTACTGTTGTTGCTCACTGAGGTCTCCTGGGGTCAGTGAGACGTCAATACTTGCGCGCGCCATGGCACCAACCAAACGGTCACAGGAACCCGGGGGTCGTCGACCCCCGTTCAGGACAAGTGAGTTCAGCGCCAATGCTCCCCAGCATCACCACCAACTCCGGGCCTCCGTCCCCTCGTTCGTCCCACCGCCACGACCCGGCGGGAGTGGACCCGTGAACGGATTCCTGACCCGCGCCCGAACCCGCATGGCCTCCATCGCCTCCACCACGCTCGCCGCGATCAAGGACCCACGCGAAACCATCGTCGGCCTGCTCACCGGACTCGAACGGGCGGTCACCCGACTGGCCCCCGTCCCTCACGACGACGAGGACACGACCACACCGAAGGACGCCGTCACCGACACCACACCCGCCACACCCCCACTCCCTCCGCCGTGCACCGCGCCGACCCCCGATACCGCCTGCACGGCACACCCGTTTCCTCACGCATCCACGCGCGACGGAGCACCGACCTCCGGACACATGGCCTTCCACGCCCACGCCCTCCACGGCTCGATGCACATGTGGACCACCGCCCCCCACTAACCCTGTCACGACCCGGCCCGATCGACTGGTCCCACCCCACGGCCAGTCGCACCACCCACCTACCGCAACACCCAAGCGGGAACCTCCCCGGCGCCGATCGCACCGCACCACGACCACACACCCCGATCGGGGCGCGCCGCCGCCTCCAGCGCACCTACACCCCACGGGCTAACATCCCTCGGAGGCCACGAGGCGGGCCGTACACCAACAACCCGACAGAAACCGGAAACCCGGACCGGACGCCCGATCGGTGCGGACCCGTGGCGCGCAGCCCCCCAGGACTCGTCACGCGAGGTCCGGCCGCCGCCGGCAGACACGAACCCACCCGCACCGACTCGGCGCAGACCGTTCGCGCTGTACGCGGATGCGCCACTCCCCGGATCTTCGACCGAACACGTCGAGCGACCCGCCAATCCCGCCGTCGCCTTCGAGCCGCGCACCCGCCTCCGACTTCCCCGTCACAACCCGCGCCTCGCGCGCACCTCCCCGCCTACGACGGCGACTTCCCGGGAGGCACGAGGTGAACAGGCCCGACCATGTCCCAAGGTAGGGCGCACAGCCCCATACGCATCGGGATCCGCCTGGGCAAGGAGGCCGGCGTCTATGACGTCGACCCCGCCGACCGTGATCTCGCGGTCCTCCTGCGCGCGCAAGGCTTCGAGCCTGGAATCGACGAACCCCGGGGCCTGGAAACCACCACTGGACCGGGCGGGCGCGCGATGGCCCATCTGCAGGCAGTCCTCGCAAAGCACCCCGCGTACGAGGCGGTCCCCCAAGACGCGACCGGAGACCACACCGCGCACGTGGTCCCCGATCCGGCGGCCACCGTTGCACATCCCGGTTCGGGGACCGCCGACTCGGATCCCCCACGCCCGCGGCTTCCCCGCCGCCTCCCCCCGAAGACATCCAGCCGACCGCCGACGACACCCGCACCGACGGCCGTCCCGTCGCGGAACCGCGGAACCCGCCGCCCAATCGGCCGACTTCGGCGCCCGACGGCCCCGACCGGCCCACTACCGACCACAGCGACGACACCGAGCGGCCGAACCTCACCTCCCCCGACCCGGCACCGAACCCCGCGCACACCGCCTCGGATTCCGCCGAGACGAACCACGACCCCGACGGACCCTGGCCCTACACCACCCGGGACGACGCCCATGCCCAAGCCCGGAGCATCGACGACGCCACCCACGTGTGGCGGGCCTCCATCGACAACCGAACCGACACACCGGACCACGTTCGCGGCTTCCAGGCAACCCTCGCCGACGCGCTCCTCGCTGCCCGAGCCGGACACGACGTCCACCTGGGCGATCCCACCGACGCCACGGACACCCCTACCGTCGGCTCCAACAACCTCCGCGTCCTCACGGACCACACCCGCACCGTGATCTCCGCCATCGAGAACCTGGGCCCGGCACTGAACCTCAAACGCAACGCCCTACGCGTCATGTGGCAGCGCGCGCCGCCACAGGACACCCTCGACACCACGATCCGCAACCTCGACATGGGCACCCTGCGGACGATCGCCTGGACACAAACCCACACCACGCGGCCGACCGAGGCCACGCCACCCACCGCAACTGAGGCAGCCCAACCCCAACCCACCGAAGCCCCAACCCGATCGCCCCGCGCCGCGACACCACGCACCGACCCACCCCCACACCTGCGTTCCGAGTTCGACCACTGGAATGAAATCGCGTTCGAATCCGCCTACCGCCGGCAGGGCCGCCACCGGCGCCGGCGCCGCGACTCCCTCCACCGCCGAGACCACAATGCCCTCATCCGCGCCTGGATCACCGGCACCGACCCCCTCGTCCCCCGGACACCCCCAGCCAACACATCCGCGACCTCCGTGACCAAGGCGACGGCTACCGCGCCGTCGCCCGCACCGCCGCCAGACTCACCGCCTCCCCCAACGCCGCATCGAACGCGCAGCCCTGCACGAACTCCACGCCCGCCACCTCCACCGCCAGGCCGACGCCCTCGACCCGCCCCGCCGACGCCCCGACCCCGGCACACCCCTGGCCCGCCTCGCCAAGGCGCAGGAACACGCCCGACAAGGGATCGCCAGCCGCGACGCCCGGGCGAAGGCCCACCTGCACACCACCGGGCCCCAACACGACCGACTCGTCCGGGACATCCGCGCCGAACACGCCACCGCGCACCAGGTCATGCGCGACGTCCGCGACCGCGCCTGGTGGCGCCGAGCCGACCCCGGACAGATCGCCGCCGTCTGGCAACGCGCCGTCGAATGGTCCGCCCACCACGACGTCGCCGCCGCACAGATCCTGCGCCACATGCGAGGCCGCATCCGCCACTACCTGAGGGGCCCCGCGTTTTTCGGACAGAGCTCTGACTGTCATTTCATGCGGCGAGTCGCAACTCTTCAAATTCGGCGTGTACTTCGTGTGGAGGGCGGTAACCCACGGCCAAGTGAAGGCGTTTGCGATTATACCAGAATTCTATGTATCGGGTGATGTCCCGCCGGGCCGAGTCACGGGTCGGGTAACTCGCGTGCGAGACCCGCTCGTTCTTCAGGGCCCCGAAGAAGGATTCGGCCATGGCGTTGTCGAAGCAGTCCCGGTGCGGCCGGCGGAGCGGCGCAGTCCGAGTTCGCCGAGTACGCTCGCGTACTCGGCCGACATGTAGTTGCTCCCGCGGGCCGAGTAAAAAAATACGGCACCCCCGGCGAGGGTGCGGTTTCGCGCCGCGTTGCGAATCGCGCGGGATATCAGCGGGGCCTGGTAGTGGTCGTCCATCGCGTAGCCGACGACTTCCTTGGTGCAGCAGTCGATGACGGTTGCCGGATAGAGTCGGCCCTCGCCCGTCGGAATGTATGTGATGTCTCCGACGAGCTTTTCGCCGGGAGCCGCGGCGGTGAAGTCGCGGCCGACCAGGTCCGGCACGGGTGCGGACGCCGCCCGGGTCAGCGATCGGCGCCTCGGGCGTGGCCGGCACGGCACCAGGCCCCGGCTCGCGCATGATCCTGCCGCACCAGTTCCGGGCCAGCCGGGGTGTCCCAGCGCAGCAACCGGGCATGGATGCGGCGGTGGCCGTAGGTGCCGTCGGACATCTCGAAAGCCTCGGCGACGAGCAGCGTCAGTTCCTCGCGTCGTTGTGCGGTCGCGGATTCCGGGCGTTGGCGGATTCCGGGCGGTGGCGCCAGTCGTAGTATCCGGATCGGGATACGCCGAGGCGGTCGCACATGAATGCGACGGGATATGCGTACTCCGCGGTGTCGAGTCGCATCGATTCGATGAACTCGTACTTGCCGACTACCGGGGGTCCTTCGCGAAGTACGCTGGTCGGGTGGCCCGGGGGAATCGCACCCCCGGGCTCCCACAGATCCCGGCGTGACAGTCTCCCGTCACCGGGCTCTTCTCGGTCTCACCAGAAAGCGTGGACCCATCGCCACTGCGCGAAGAAACGCGGATATTGACGAGTGGTCCGTCTCCACGCCGCGTGCACCTTGGCGAAGGTCCTCAGCCGCTTGTATTTCTTTCTCTACCAGCGCACCAGGTAGGCGTTGATGCGTCTGAGCAGTGGATACAACTCCGAACGGTGGTACCGCCCGTAGTAGTTCATCCATCCCGACACGACGGGGTTGATCCATCGCGCGATGTCCTGCGCCGAGAAAGTGGTGTAGTGGTGCAGTCGCCAGGACCTCACGCACCGATTCATCCTCTTCAGGGCGGCCTTGGCGACCGCCGGGCCGAAACCGGTGAACACCGTTCTGTGCCTGCTGCGTACGCCCCGCATGTGTCGAACGCGTAGTGCAGGAACAGGTTGGCGAGCACGGGTGAAACGGCGGATCCCTGGGGGGTTCCGCAGTCTCGTTCGGCGGGCGATCCGTCGGGCATCCCCGGTCGCGCAGCCCCGCCAGGGTGTCGGTGTCGCAGGTCGCGACCGCAGCCCGCAACGCGCCGACCCGCAGCGCCGGGGCCTCGCGCTTGGCCAACCCCCGGTCGGCGCGCTCGCGTTGGTGGTCGTCGATCACCTTGCGCGCGGTGGTGGTGTCCGGGATCGGCACCCCGTCCGCGCGATGTCGCGCGCACCCCGCGTACATCGCCCGCCGGATGCTGGAGGGCGCGTAGTCGGCCACGACCAGGTGGGTGACGTAAGCGCCCAGGGTCGCCCAGGTAGTGGGCAACGCGACCCTGGGCGCCGGACGACCGGCCCGATCCAGGGCCGTCGCGCACCACCGATCGAACGCCTCCCAGTCCCGTGCGTACGCGCGGACCGTCTCCCCCGTGCGCCCGCGCAGGACGCGTCGGATCGTCTCGTCGGGCAACTCGAAGTCGGCCGCGCGATACGCGGGGACAACCTCGGCCTCCACCAACGACCCACCACACGGGGCGAGTTCGGCGTCGCTCACCGCGCCCCACCCCGCTGCCCGTGGGAGCCGGCAAAGCTCGGCGGAGACAACGCCACCTGTCGCCACCGAGCGCGGCGGCCGGCACTCGCTTTCCCGGCCCGCCGCGCTGGCACGGAACGAGCGTCGGCCGACACCGAGAGCTCATTCCTCCCTGGCCGCGGCGGGACATCACGCGATGCGGATTCGTCACACCCTCCCCCGGGTCTCCGCCTCGGCTCAACCTCCACGCGCATCGTGCGTACTCCGATCGACCACTCAACGGTTCAGGTCCGGTAATGCGTGTTACCGGACCTGAAAATCGCAGGCGATCCTGCGAGGCCGAACCGATTCGAGCTCGAATGCCTTGTCCCAGAAGCCACGAGAGCAAGCCCCGTCCGCGTCGGGAACCCTCAGACGTCGTTCTGCAGACGTCCCGACGGCGGAGGACGGTTCCCCTCCCGACGCCTCCGCCGGGTGGTGCGGGTCAGCTTCCGTGTCCCGACGGGTGCCCGCATTGTGTGGCTGCTGGTTGCGAGATCATCGGCGACACGTCTCGAGTCAATGCTCGCGATTCGTGAGTGGTCCGGGCCCTCGGGGCAAACGAAATATCGGTTTCTTTCCGTCGGCGCCGTCTGGAATCATGAACATATTCGACGATCTGGCTTGGGGGATGTCGTGGCGCACGGGCAGGGGCTGTTCGACGGGTTCGAGGCCTATCGAACGCCGACCGATGCCGACTACGAGGGCGTTCTTCGTGAAGGATTGATCGCTCTGGATACGAACGTCCTGCTGGATCTCTACAGGATGAATGCCCGCGTTCGCAAGGACATGATGGCCGTCCTGCGCACGCTGAAGGACCGCATCTGGATTCCGCAGCAGATGATCGTCGAATTCCGGCGGAACCGTCAGGGCGAGGAACTCGTTGCCTACCACGAGAAGAAGGCTGCAAGCACGCAGCGATCCCTGAAGGAATACATTGGCAAGTCAAGACACGTCATCGACGATTGGGTCAACAGTGTTCACTCCGGCAGCAGCGGAGAAATCTCCAAACCCCTCTACGACGCGCTGGACCGGATCGAGAAGATCTACGGCGACCTCGACAGGATCCTCCGCGAGCAGGCGGACAGCGACACCGTCCTCGGAATGCGGGACACCAACACGGACCCGGTGATCCGCAGGTTGGAGCCGTTGCTCGACGGGCGGGTCGGGCGCCCCTTCGACGAGCAACGCCACGCCGAGGAGATCACCCGAGCCAAGGAACGGGCGAACGCTGGGACTCCACCCGGCTACAAGGACTTCGAGAGTGGAAAGAAGGGTGATGCGGAGGCCGCCGGGGACTACCTGGTCTGGCGACAGCTCCTCGACGAAGCGCTAGACCGGGAGACGGACGTCCTCTTTGTCACCAGGGACCTCAAGGAGGACTGGTGGCAACACGTGTCCTCGAAACCCACGCGGCTTCCCCGTGTCGAACTGGTCGACGAGCTTCGCGAGATCACCGGACAGCGACTCTTCATGCTCGGGCCCAGCATGCTCATGAGCCACGTCAGTCGGGTCTTCTCGTTGAAGGAGAAGTTCGACGAAGACTCCGTGGCCGCCCTGCAGCGCATCGAATCCGCCGAAGCCGACTCGACCCGGCAGCGAAACTCGACGAGGACACCCAGATACCGGCTCGCCCAGGTTCCCAGAAAAAACAGCGGCGACTACGTCGAGACATTCTGGACCATGGCCCAGATGGTAGACGACACCCCATTGCTCGACGCGTACATAGGAAAGTTCATGGAATGCTTCCCCAGCGTCACGCTCATTCCGGAAGCTCGCAGACGCCTGATGAACCTGGTCTCGCTCGGACTCGCCGTCGTGCACGACGAAAATATCCTCCTGACTCCCTCCGGAAGAAAGTTCGTCGAGAGTCGCGACACGGCATTGCTCTGCACTCTCTTCCTCGAAAGAATCGAAGGCGCCGCCGAAACCAGGGAAATGTTCCGACAGGGACTCGAGACCACCGAGATCAAACTCCGACTGATGGGCCATCCCCAATTGGAGGTCAGCGCCACGCAGTGCGACCTGCTGTTGCGCTGGTTCGAGAAGCTCGACTTGTCGAACTGACCCGGACACCCTCTCTTGGGACTCGACCCGCCCTGCGGCAGACCTGTCCCGTGAGTGATCGTCGTGGGGGGGGGGGGGGGGGGGCCCCCCCCCCCCCCCCCCACGACGATCACTCACCGTTGGGAAGTTCGCGCATGAACGAGTGGGTCGACTGACCCCAGTAGCAGCGGAGATTCTCGAAGATGGCGGGGTCGCGATGCAGGTTCTCGGCCTTGGCATGGGCAAGGAAGAGCAGGTCGAGGGCGGTCAAAGTCCTGCGGATCAAGGCGACGAGCGCATCGACCTCGGTGCCGTTGGCCCCCGCTTTGGCAACGGACTTGAGCGGGTCATAGACATCACGCACGAAGATGTGACGGTGGTTCAGGCGGACGATGGCCTTCTCGTTGAGATGATCGATCTCGAAGATCTCCTTCCCCGACCAGCCACCGTCCACCAATGTGAAGGCGTTCTCCTGGATCTCTTTACGGATCTCCTCCGACCTTTCCCGGTCGTCGGCCAGGCCAAGGTCTTCAAGGATCTCCTGAACAATCCGCGCATTGTCCTCCGAGGTCAGCTTCTTCCTGGCCTGCCCCATCGGGGATGTTTTGTTGCGCGCGCGACGCGGCCGGCATCGCGGCTCTGTGTTCCTTCGCCGCGGCCAGATCCTGCGTCGCTACCTCGCCTCAATGACGCCGGATCTTCTGGCGGGCGAGCTTGACAGGGCGCCGCAGCCAACCGCGACGCTTTGCCCGGAGCTTGTCGACCGGTACAGCCCCTCGCTTGACGTTGCGCACCTGGAAGAAGTCGTCCAGCGTGGCGGGGAACTTCACCTCGATACCGATGTATCGGTCGACCTTGTCCACACCGGCGGGCAGCAGCTTGGGAGCGATGTCGTAGTTGATCTCACGCCGATTTCGGACCATGCTGATCTTCCCGGCACTGTCTTGGATATGGAACTCGCGAATATCACGCCCGCTGTTGTCCCGTGCGCCGCCCACACCGTCCTTCCAGCGGAACTCCACGGGAGCGATGGTGACCGTGACCTCGATGCTCTGACCGTCGACGATCTCGATCGTCCCCCGATCGATCGCCTTTCCCAACAGGCCAGCCTGGGGTACTTCTTGACAATGCACGGGTTGTCCATGAGGAACAGCGGATCGAAGAGCGTGACGTTCGTTCCGTCGAGCTCGAACCTCAATCCCTCGTCCAGGAACTTCCGATAGGCGCGAGCGACGAAATTACGCAGGTCGGCCATCTTCTCATCGAGGCTTGTGCCGAGGGTGCCTCCGTCCTTCAGCCTGTCGATCTTTCCGTACACTACGAGGGTGCCCGAGTCGAAGCCGATGCCGTTGGCATCCGTCATCGATGCAGCAAACTCCTCCGGCCAGTTGTCGACCTCGCGAGCCTGAAGGTGGGTTTACAGCTTTTCCTTGATTTCCTGCAGGTCCAGATAGGCGTGCCTGATGGTGTCGTCGCCCGACTTCCTGATGTAGACGTCGATGCGTTTTCCGAGGCTGAGTCCGGCAAGTTTGAGACCGACCCCGAACCGCCCCAGGCCGTCCCGGCGCCCGTAGCGGTTGCTGAATCCCATGGATAGTACGACCAGGGTGCCCGAAGGGCAGCCGATCTCGCCCAACTCGTGGGTCCGTTCCATGCCGAGTGGACCCACGGTCGGCCGCGGACATCGCCCCCGCGCCCACCCGCCGCTCAGCCGAAGGCTGCTCGGTTGGTGGTCAGGAAGTCGGTGAAGGTGCGTGGGGTGGTGCCGGTCAGGTTCTCCACCTCCCGGGTGGTCGGGGACAGGGAACCGGTGCCGACGTCCGCCCACAGGAAGGCGATGTCGTCGGCGAAGCCGGGTGGGACGCCCTGTTCCTTGAGGCGAGTGGCCATCGCCTCGGCGGTCAGCGCGACCACCTTCACCTGCTTGGCGAGCACGTTCGAGAGTCGGCTCGCGACCTCGGTCATCGTGAGGGCTTCCGGGCCGGTCAGCACGAACGTCTCGGCCGCGCCCCCGGGTTCGGTCAGCAGGACGGCGGCGGAGCGGGCGATGTCGTGGCAGTCGATGTAGGAGACCGGGGCGTCCGTTGCCGGGGCGATCAGGCTGCCGTCGGTGCTGAAGGTGCCCGCGCCGGTGAAGAAGTTCTGCATGTAGCCGTTGGGGTGCAGCAGGGACCATTCGATGCCGGATGCCTTGAGGTGTTGTTCGATCTCCCAGTGGGCGCCCTGGGCGAGTCGGCCGCCTTCCCGGGCGCGCCAGACCGAGACCTTGACGATCCTGGCGACGCCGGCCCGCCCCGCCGCGTCGATGACCCTCTTCTGCTGGGCGATCATCGGCTGCGGCGCGCCGTCCGGCGTCGGCACCGCGCCCGCGCCGTTGAGCAGCACGCGGTCGACGCCGACAAGCGCCGCCGCGATCGACTCGGGGTCGTCGAAGTCCCCGACCACGTACGGATGACCGAGCGCGCGGCCCTTGTCCGCGTCCCGCACGAACGCCTTGAACGGCACCCCGAGTTCGGCCAGCCGACGGACCAGATGTGTGCCGATCGAGCCGGTGGCTCCGGTAACCAGGATCATCTGCTGCTGCTCCTTCGAATCGCACCAAGGGTTAAGATGAGGGCTCCTCGAGATAATAAGATGAGGTGCCCTCACTTTGGCAAGAGGGCAAAGGACGAGAGAGGGGCGGCAGTTCGATGGCCGAGATCAGGACGCGCCGGCCGCGTGCCGATGCGCAGCGCAACTACGAGGGCATCCTCACCGCCGCCGACGCCGCGTTTCGCGCGCAGGGCACCGGTGCCTCCCTGGAGGGCATCGCCCGCGCGGCCGGCGTCGCGATCGGGACGCTCTATGGCCACTTCCCGAACCGCCGGGCGCTGGCCGCCGCCCTGCTCCGCGAACGGCACGCGGCCCTGTTCGAGTTCACCGGCGAACTTCCCGACTGGATGGGCGCCGTCGCCGACCACGCGGCGGCCTACCGGGGCCTGGCCACCCTCCTGATGGCGGGCCTCGACGACGAGGCGTCCGAGCTGCACGAGGCGTGCGAACGGATGGCCGCGATCACCGAGGAGCTCCTGACCGCCGCCCGCACGGCGGGCACCGTTCGCGACGACGTCACGCCGGCCGACGTACACGCCCTGATGAACGCCGCCGCCTGGATGCGCGAACAAGTCGCCGACGAACAGGCCGCGCACCTGCTGACCCTGATGGTCAACGGCCTGCGCCCGGGCGGCGACCACGGATAGCCGCGACCTCGCCGTACTGGTCCCCGAGTTCCGGGGATTCGACGAGCCGGCCCCGGAGAGCGGCCGGGCCATGCGGGCGCTGTGCCGGCGGAGGCACCCAGACCAGGGGCGGCCCGGACCGCGGTGCCCGGGACCTCGGTGCCCGGGACCTCCTCCTGGGCATCCGCGCCTGGGCCCGAGCCGCCGCGCCACACGCCCCGACGCTGCGCCACATCCTGCGAACCGCCAGGCCGAGCAGGCACGTTGCGCCGACCGACGGTCCCCGGACCAGCTACCCACTGATTCACGGCATCGCGCTGCTGCAAAGCGCCCTCGCGCAATCGAATCGACCGACCTGAACTAACCGAGCCCTCCGGCCGACCCCACCCCCAACCCCGACTCGGATCCCAGTCCCAGCCCCAACCCCAATCCCGCCAACGCAAACCCCACCGTATGCACCATGTCCGCCTCCCCCACCGCAGTCCCCGCCCGCAGGTGGTCGTGCAGCGTCGCCAACGTGAGCCGGTACACCGCCAACGCATCGGCCCCCGGATCGCGCCCGGGTGGCGCCCCCGCGGCCACCGCGTCGCGCAGCGGCCGGACCATCGCCTCCACCGAATCCCGCTGCTCGGTCGGGAACGACTCCGCCAACCGGTCCTGTTGGGCCACGAACGGCCGGGTCCGGGCCGCCGCCACCGGATCCCCGGCCTGTGCCAGGACACCCTCGATCCAGGCCGTCACCTTGCCCGCGACATCGCTCGCCGCCGACATCCGGTGATCCAGATACGCCGCCATCCGCCGCCGGCCGTCGTCCAGCAACGCGACGAGCAACTCGTCCTTCGACCGGAAGTGCCGATAGAACGCCTGGTTCGACAACCCCGACTCGCGCAGGATGTCGCGCATCGTGGGATCCAGGCTTCCGGTGCGCTCGACGACCCGGTAGGTCGCGTCGACCAACCGGCGTACCTCCTCTGCGTACACCGCCCACCGCGCCTCCAGCGGGCGGCGGACCGCATCGCCCATCAGGCCCCCGGGGTCGGCCTCGGCCACCGGTTCGATCCCGTCCATCGGCGGTCCCCACCTTCGTTTTCCCCGACCGTGTCCCGACCGTTTCCCCGACACTCTTGTCTGTCGGAACGCCGCATCCTACTATCCAGAACAGCGTTCTGACAGATGCGTGTGACGTTCTCCGATGCTCTCCGTTGCTCTCCGACGTTCTCCTACGTTCTCCCCGTCCGCGAGATTCGGAGCCGACGCGAAGGGACCGCCCATGCAGCGCGAGGTTCTGCTCACCGGGATCGGCGGCCAAGGCATCCAACTGGCCACCGCACTCCTCGCCACCGCGGCCGTCGCCGAGGGGCGACACGCGATGTTCTTCGGCTCATACGGCGGCATGATGCGCGGCGGCAACTCGGACACCACGCTCGTCCTGGGCGACGAACCCGTGCAGAGCCCGCCGACCGTCGGCTCCGCCTGGTCGGCCCTGGTCCTGCACCCCGCGCATGCGGACGCCGTCTACTCCCGCCTCGACGACGACGGCCTACTCGTCCTCAACACCAGCCTGTGCGACCCGGTCCGCACCCCCACCATCGGCCGCCTGGTCCCCATCCCCGCCTCGGAGTTGGCCGCGAGCACCGGCAACCCGGCGGCGGTGACCATGATCGCGCTCGGCGCCTACGCCGCCGCCACCGCCGTGGTCGCGCTCGAATCGCTCCTGGCCGCCGCCACCGAAGTACTCCCGCCGTACCGAGCGCAGCACGCCGAAGGCATCCGCGCCGCCCTCCGCACCGGCCACGCACACGCCGGCCCCGCCCTCCGCGCCTGGCCGGTACTGCGATGACGAAGACGACGAAGACGACGAAGACGATGAAGACGATGAAGATGACGAAGACGATGAAGGCGATGAAGGCGATGAAGGTGACGAACCCGCAGCCCATCCCTCCGCCGCTCAGCCGAGGCACCCTCGTCATCGACATCGACGCCTGCAAGGGCTGCGACCTGTGCATCGACGCGTGCCCGGCCGACGTACTGCGCATGACGACCGACGTCGTCAACCACCGCGGCTACCGCTACCCGCAACTGCTCCCCGGCTGCATCGCCTGCAAGGCCTGCTCGGCCATCTGCCCGGACTTCGTCTTCCAGGTCTACCGCTACGACGAACCCCGCGACGAGACCGGAGGCACCCACGCATGAACGCGTCGACCGCAACCACCACCCGGCCGCCGATCCTGGCCGGTTCGGCCGCGATCGGCGAGGCGATGATCGCGGCCGGTTGCCGGTTCTTCGCCGGATATCCGATGACGCCGTTCACCGAGGTACTCGAACACCTCGCGGCCCGGCTGCCCGAGGTCGGCGGGGTGTGCGTAAACGCGGAGAGCGAACTGGAGGCGGTCGGAATGGCCTGGGGCGCCGCCGCCACCGGCACCCCGGCCGCCACCGGATCCACCGGCCAGGGGCTCTCGCTGATGCAGGAGTCGCTGGCCGAGATCGTCTACGCCCGCCTCCCGCTGGTGGTGCTGAACATGGCCCGCGCGCAGGGCGATTACTTCCAGGCCACCCGGGGCGGCGGGCACGGCGACTACCGACACCTCGTACTCGCGCCGTGCGATGTACGCGAGGCGGTACACCTGACGCAGTACGCGTTCCACCTGGCCGAGTACTGGCGCAGCCCGGTACTGGTCCTGGGCGACTACTACCTGGCGCACACCCATGTTTCCGTCGACGTAGGCCCGATCGACTTCGGCCCCCTGCCGGATCCCACCCGCGACTGGGCCCTGGACGGCTCCTCCGGCGGGACCGGCGCGGCCAAGCTGATCTCGCCGCTGTCCGACCGCAAACAACGGCACGCCGGCGATCGCCACGACGCCGGCTACGACCTGGCCGAGTTCTACACCCGGCACGGCGCGGCGATCGAGCGCATGGTCGCCGAGACCGAACCGCGTGCCGAGACCGGCTTTTTGGCCGACGCCGAGGTGGTGGTGATCGCGTACGGAACACCTGCGCTGTACGTCCGCCAGGCCGTGCACGACCTGCGCGCGCTCGGTCGGCGGGTCGGCTACGTACGCCCGATCACCCTGGTGCCGTTCCCCGGCGAGCTGGTCCGGGCCGCGGCGGCCGGGGCACGGGTGGTCGCGGTGTACGAGAACGGCGGCGGCCAGATGGTGGACGACGTACGGCTGGCCGTACTCGGCGCGGCGCCCGTGCGGTTCATCGGCCGGCTGAGCCTGGACTCGTCCGGCTTCGGGATCGCCCCCGACCTGGACGTGGGCGCGATGCGACGGCGGATCGAGGCGGTGTTCGACCAAGACCGCGAGCACGAGCACAACCGCGACCGCGACCGCGACCGCGACCGGGACAGCGACCGCGACCGGGATCGCAACCGAGACCACCACCGGGACCGGGGACGGGACCGGGACCACACCCAGAACCCCAACCAAGACCTCGAAGCCGACCACGGATCGGCGGCGTCCCAATGACCCCCGAACCCGGCGGAATCGCCCCCGCCGGACGCCGTGAATTGCCCGTGCTGACCGGCACCGCCACCGCGCCCACCTGCGGCGCCCGGCTCGTGCACGACTTCACCCCCGACCTGATCGACGTCGGCGCACACCATCTGTGTCCGGGCTGCGGCGAGCCGATCGCGATGCGCTCGATGGTCGAGCAGGTCCAGGAACTCGACCAGGTCGCCAAGGCGATCGCGGTGTTCGGGATCGGCTGCTACACCGCCTATTCCAACAACCTCGACATCGAGGTGTTGCAGGCCCTGCACGGCCGGGCCCCCTCGCTGGCCACCGGCGTCAAGCGCTGCCGACCCGACACCCTCGTCTTCACCGTCCAGGGCGACGGCGACATGGTCAACGAGGGCCTCCAGGAGGTGTTGCACACCGCGGCGCGCGGCGAGAATGTCACCTGCTTCATGCTCAACAACGGCGTATTCGGCGAGACCGGGGGCCACATGACCGCCGCGACCGTGCTCGGCCAACGCACCAAGAACACCCTGGAGGGGCGCGACGCGGCCCGGCACGGCCATCCCATCCGGCTGGCCGAACTGATCGCCCAACTGGACGGCGCCGCCTATGTCGCGCGCGGCGGGGTGCACGACATCGTCAACATCACCCGCACCACCAGGATGATCAGGAACGCGTTCCGCACCCAACTACGCGGCCAGGGCTTCTCGTTCGTGGAGATCCTGACCATGTGCCCGACCGGCTGGTTCGTGGACACCACCGCCGCGCCGGACTATCTGGCCCGCACCCACGCCGCCACGCATACCCTCGGCGTACTCAAGGAACCGACCCGAGAACCGGCCCGAGAACCGGCCCGGGAACCGACCCGGGACCCGGGCCCGGAAGGGAATCCGGCGTGAGCGAGCCCATCGTCGTCGGCATCATGTACCCACCCGCGTGGGACATCCGACCCGCGCACGTCCTGGCCGCCGAACTCGCCGCGGTACGCGCGCTCGATCCGCGCCTGGAGGTGGTGGACTGCCGCTACGCCGACTCCGACGACCTGCGCATCGCACGCGGTCGGCCCGGCGCCGCAATCGACCCCGAACTGCGCGCCCGCGCACCGGAGTTGACCGCCGAACAGCACGCGCTGCTGGCCCGGGTCGAGGTCGCCCTGGTGGCCGATCTGCCGTTCGGGGTCGCGGCCCTGGCACCGAGGCTGCGCTGGGTACAGAGTTGCGCGGCGGGCAACGGGCAGTTGCTCTCCGCGGGCCTGCCCACCGACCGGATCCGGTTGACGTCCGCCGCCGGGGTGAACGGCGCGCCGATCGCCGAGTTCGTCTTCGCCCGGCTGCTCGCCTTCTTCAAGCGGCATCGCGAACTGGACGCGGCGCAGCAGGACCGGCGCTGGAAGCCGATGTTCGGCGGGCTGGTCCGGGGCCGCACCCTGGGCCTGATCGGGGTCGGTGGGATCGGTACGGAACTGGCCCGTCGGGCCCAGGTGTTCGGGATGACCGTGCATGCGACGCGGCGTCGGGTGGAGGTGCCCGCGGCGCATGTGGACCGGGTCTTTCACCCCGACGACCTGCACGAGATGCTGGCGGGCTGCGATGCGGTGGTGTCGGCGGCGCCGGAGACGGCGGACACCGTGGGCACGATGGACGCCGCCGCATTCGCCGCGATGCGCGAGGGCGCGTTCTACTGCAACGTCGGGCGCGGTTCGTTTGTGGTCGAGCCGGACCTGATCGCCGCGCTGCGTACCGGCCGGCTCGGCGGTGCGGCCCTGGACGTGACGGCCGCCGAGCCGCTGCCGGCCGACGATCCGCTGTGGGACGCGCCGAATCTGTACCTGTCCGCGCACTGCTCCAGCGCGGCCCTCGAACATTTCACCGAGGTCTTCCGACTCTTCCGGGACAACCTGGCCCGCTACCTGGCCGGCGAGGAACTGCGCAATCGAATCGACTCGGACGCGGGCTGCTGACCCCACGATCACCATCACCACCCCTATGCCCGCTGCGGACGAACGAACCGAGGGACGGACGGACGGACGAGAGATGAGCGACGAGACCGAACGTGAAGCCACATCCGAAGCCGAAGCCGAAGCCGAGACCGAACCCGAAGTCACATCCGAAGCAGCGACCGAACCCGAAGCCACTCCCGAAGCCGAGACCCGACCGGCCGCCGAGCGCACCCTCGGCGGGATCGGCACGCGGGTGTTGTTCGAGGACGATCGGGTCCGGATCTGGGAGTTGGACCTGGCCCCGGGCGCACGCAGCGACGCGCATCGCCACGAGTTGGACTACTACCTGATCCAGATCGCGGGCGATCGGATCGCGGTCGAGCCCGAGCCGGACAGCGAGGGCGAATACCGCGACTACTTCGCGGCCGACGTGGTCCCCGGCGTGGTGGTCCCGATGCGGCGTGGCGGCGTGGAGACCGCGGTCAACGTCGGCGAGCGGCGGTATCACGAGATCATCGTCGAGCTGAAGGACCGGTAGCGCCGATGCCACCCGGTCTCCTCATCGGCAGTGTGTTCGCCGGCGCCGCTCGGGCCGTCCCGGACCGGCTCGCGGCGGTCCTGGGCGACGACGCGCTCACCTTCGGTGCACTGGACGCGGCGGCCACGCGGACGGTACGCGCGCTGCGCGCGGCCGGCGTCGGGCCCGGCGACCGGGTCGTGTGTTGGCATCGGACCACGCTGGAGATCCTGCCGGTATTCGCGGCGTTGGCCCGGCTCGGCGCGGTCTTCGTGCCGCTGAGCCCGGGCCTGTCCGCCGCCGAGGCGGCCCGGACGGCGCGGGTGGCACGGCCCGCGCTGCTGATCGTCGACGACACGGTGCCAGCGGCGGAGGTCGGCGCGGCGACGGGCGTGCCGGTGCTCGGGCTCGACGGGTTGGCGGATCCGGTCGATGCCGTGCCGGCGCCCGCGCCCGCGCCCGCACCGGCACCGGCACCCGCACCGGAGTCGAAGTCGGAGTCGGAGTCGAAGTCGGAGTCGGAGTCGAAGTCGGAGTCGGAGTCGGAGTCGGAGTCGAAGTCGGAGTCGGAGTCGGAGTCGGAGTCGAAGTCGGAGTCGGAGTCGATCGTCGGCCCGGAGGAGACCGACCCGCACGTCGTGTTCTTCACCTCCGGCAGCACCGGACTCCCCAAGGGGGTCGTCCTGTCCCACCGGACGAATGTGCTGCGCAGCCACCCCGGTGCGCAGCTCGAACCGCGGGGCGCGATGGTCTGCCCGTACCCGCTGTTCCACATGGGCGCCTGGACGATCGCGCTCCAGCAGTGGCAGGCGCGCGACACCCTGGTACTGGTCGCCCGGCCCGACGGCGCGGAGATCGTCGCGGCAGTGCGCCGGCATCGGGCGACCCGGCTGAACTGCGTACCGGCGGTGTGGCAGCGGGTGTTGGACACGCTCGCGGCGGAGGAGCCGGGCGGCGGCACCTTGGAAACCGTGCGGTTCGCGGACACCGGTACGTCGCAGACCCCGCCGGAGTTGCTCGCCGCGATCGCCAGGGCCGCGCCGAACGCCGTGCTGCGGGTCTTCTACGGCTCGA
This sequence comes from Embleya sp. AB8, assembly GCF_049739465.1. NCBI lineage: Bacteria > Bacillati > Actinomycetota > Actinomycetes > Kitasatosporales > Streptomycetaceae > Embleya > Embleya sp. AB8. The sequence continues at coordinate 2,456 of NZ_JBMHHY010000050.1, read as the reverse complement.
CCGAGGCCGGCAACGTGGCCTCGCTCGACGGGGCCGACATCCCGTGCCGGCCGGGCAGTTGCGGCGTACCCGGCCCCTTCCAGGAGGTCGAGGTCGCCGCCGACGGCGAACTGTGTGTGCGTGGCCCGCTGCTGTTCGACGGCTACTTCGACGACGAGGCGGCCACGCGCGCGGCCCTGCGCGATGGCCGGTACCACACCGGCGACCTGGCCACAGTGGACGCCGACGGCTACCTGACCATCACCGGCCGGGTCGGCGAGCTGATCCGCACCGGCGGCGAGGCGGTCGCCCCGGCCGAGGTCGAGGCGGTGCTGGTCGGGGTCGACGGGGTCCGCGAGGCGGCGGTGGTCGGCCTCCCGGATCCCACGTGGGGCGAGCTGATCTGCGCCGTCGTGGTCCCTACCGACCCGAGCGACCCACCCGCGCTCACCGCCCTCCGCGCCGCCTGCGCCGAGCAGTTGGCCGCGCACCAGCACCCACGTCGGGTGGTCCACGTCCCGGACCTGCCGCGCACCGCCGCCACCGGGCAGGTGTTGCGCCGCGTGCTGGTCGAGCGGATCACGGCGGCGGATCGCCGGGCGGCGAACTGAGCATCCGCCGGCGGGCCTTCCCGGGTGGGTGCTCGGTGGGTGGTCGGTGGGTGGTCGGCGGGTGCTCGGCGGGTGCTCGGCGGGTGCTCGGGGAACACGTTCCGCGTTGTTTGCATGTTGTTCGGTTAGTCCTTTCGGGTGTTGGGCTCGATTGGGGCTTCGGGGGCGGGTCCGGTGCGGTAGACAGGTGGGCATGCCTCTGAAGACGCGGGCCGCCAGGGTCGGCTCGATGGATGTGAATCGCATGGCCCCGGTGGAGTTGCGGGTGTTCGCGCTGTTCGCCGCCGCAGCCGCGGCGGGGCAGCCGATCACCATTCGCGAGGTGGCCGGCCTGGCCGGGCCCAATGGGCGCACGATCGGCTCGCGCAGCGCGCTGACCATCGCCGGCGATCTGGTCGACAGCGGCCTGCTCGCGCTCTCCCCGCCGCTCGCCGCGGTCGGCCTGGACGGGCCGATCGAGGTGTCGGTGGCCGGTCGCGGCGCGGTCGAGAGTGTGGCCAAGCCGGTGCTGCCGCGCCCGCTGGCTCCGACGATGCCGGAGCTGCGCGAGCCGACCGCGCCGCCCGATTCGGTACGCGGCCCGCGGCCCACGCCCGAACCGCGCGTGTCGAAGGAGGCCCGCCGCCCGCGTGAGCCGAAGGGTGCCCGGGACGGCGAGCAGATCGGGCTCAAGCGATTCGGCGTACTCACCGTGCCGCCGGGGCTGCCCGCGCCGCTGCTGGCCGAACTGACCGCGATCGTCGAGGGTTTCCGTGCCCATCAGGCCTCCGGCGCGGCGGATCTGACGGTGGTTGCCGAACTGACCAAGCGCAAGGCCGCCGCGCTCACCGTGTGGGCCGACGCGCCCTATCCGCTGGGCACGGGGTTGGTGCGCGCCGAGGCCGAGCGGGCCCGGCGGGCGTACGAGACGACGCTGCAGCAGTTGGCCCAGCAGCGCGGCATCCCGTGGGAGAGCGCGCGGCCCGACGCGGAACCGGGTGGGCACTGGGCGGTGAGCGGGCTCGGCGAGCCGGTGCGCGGCGCGCTGACGTACATCGGCCGGACCGCGCCCGGCACCGCGCCGGTCGCCCGACTGCTCGCGCTGGTCTGCCTGTTGCGCGGGGTCGGTTCGGGCACGGCGAATCTGACCGGGCCGGACCTGCGGGGGGTGTGCGGGAAGGACGCGGAGTCGGCGGTCGGCGAGCTGACCGCGTCCGGGTGGCTGGCGGTCGACGCCGAGGAGTTGCTGGCCACCGAGGAGGACCCGGTCGGGTGTGGGGTTCCCGGGGCGGCGGGCTTCTCGCTGGGCAAGCTGCCGCGGACCCGGTCGTCGGGGTGGGTGGCGCGAGTGATCGGCCACAAGAAGTTGCGCAAGCAGCCGGCGCAGGTACGACTGGCCGCGCTCGGCATCACCGCCCACTCCGACGCAAGCGGCGACGCCCGCGCGGAACTCGACTTCCTCGCGGGCCTGACCGCGACCGACGCCGAAGGGGTGGCGGCAGCCGCGGAGGTACTGGTCGCCGAGGGCTGGCTGACCGAGGCGGTCGTCGAGGACGGCGTACTCCGCGCCCAACTCGCCACCGACCACCTGATCTTCGTGGACGCTCTCCGCACGAACACCCCGGTGCAAACCCTTCAGGCGGCAGCAAAGGCCGCTGCATCCGCCGCGGAGGCGGGGGCGGGATAAGCCCGGCCTCCGGCCGAGGCCGCCTCAAGCGCCGGCGCGGCTACTTCGCCTCAAGTGCCGGCGGGGCTATTGATAGCCCCGCCGGCGCCTGAGGCCAGACAGCCGGGCCGGCGCTTGAGGCCACTCAGCCTCGCCGGCGTTTGAGGCGAAACAGTCCGGCTGGCGCCTGAGGCCAAATAGCCCCGCCGGCGTTTGAGGCG
>NZ_JBMHHY010000049.1:0-47879 GCF_049739465.1 Embleya sp. AB8 | reverse complement strand
CGGCGTCGGAACGGCCCGGTGCGTTCGGGTGCTGCGGCTGGCTTCCCGAACGGCTTGCGCTCACGTGGGCGCTGCGGTCGTCTGCCCGAACGGCCCGCGCCTACCGGGGTGTTACGGCCCGGCGTCGGAACGGCCCGGTGCGTTCGGGTGCTGCGGCTGGCTTCCCGAACGGCTTGCGCTCACGTGGGCGCTGCGGTCGTCTGCCCGAACGGCCGGTGCCTACCCGGGTGTTGCGACCCGGTGTCGGAACCGCCGGGTCCGTTCGGGCGCTGCGGCCCGCTTCCCGGACCGCCTGTGCTCACCTGGGCGCGGCAGCCCACTGCGCGAACGGCCCCGCTCACCCGCGTGCTGCGCCCCACTGCTCGAACGGGCTACGTGTATGCGGCTACTGCGGCCCGCTTCCCGAACGGCCTCCGCCCACCCGGTCGCCGCAGCCCACTGCCCGCACCGGCTCCCTCCATCCCCGCGCTGCGGCCCAGTGCCGAACGACCCCGCGGCCCAGTGCCGAACGACCCCGCGGCCCAGTGCCGAACGACCCCGACGGCCGGTTGGCCGTCGGGGTCGTTCGGAGGGGCTGGTGGGGGTGGGTTAGTTGGTGGCTGCCGTAAGGGTCGGTTCGGGCTGGGGGTCGGGGGTCTCGGGCTCCGAAAGGGTGGGCTTGGTGTCGCGGATGAGGATCAGGGCCAGGGCCGCCGCGGCCAGGACGCCGGCGGCGCCCGCCCAGAAGGAGGCCGACATCGCGCTGGTGAAGGCTTCCCGGGCGGTGTCGAGGAGTTGGTGGTTGTGCGTGGCGTCGGCCAGCGTGAGTGCGTCGGCGACGGACTGCCTGGCCTGCTCGGGTGCCGAGTTCGGCATCGCGCCGGTGTAGGTGCCGGACAGGATGCTGCCCAGGACCGCCACCCCCAGCGCCGCACCCGCCTGCTGGACCGTGTCGTTGAGCGCCGAGCCGACGCCGGCGTGCTCGGCCGGTACCGCGCCCATCAGCGCGCCGGTCGCCGCCGGCATCGCCAGACCGCCGCCGATCCCGATCACCACCATGGCCGCGGAGAGCAGTCCGAAGCCCGCGTCGGAGGGCAGGCTCGCCAGTGCGCCGAAGCCCGCCGCGATGATCACCAGGCCGATCGCCGTCATCGGCCGGTTGCCGATCTTGTTGCCGAGCGTCGCGCCGATCCCGTTGAACAGCAGCGAGGCGACCGCCAGCGGCGCGAAGGCCAGACCGGTCTTGCTGGGCGAGTAGCCGAGCACGAACTGGAGGTACTGGGTCAGGATCAACATCAGGCCGCCGTTGGCGAAGGTCAGCAGCACGAGCGAGAAGCTGGCGCCGGTGAACACGCGGTTGCGGAACAGGGCCAGCGGGACCATCGGGTGTGCCGTACGGGTCTCCCAGATGCCGAACGACACCAGGCACACCACGGCCAGGCCCAGCGAGAGCTGCGTACTCGGGTGCGACAGGCCGCCCTTGGCCGACTCGATGATCGTCCACACCAGCGCGGTCATCCCGACCATCGAGAGCAACATGCCCAGCGGGTCCGACTTGGTCCACGGGCCCTTGGACTCGGGCATCAGCAGGAGCGCGGCGATGATCGCGACGATCGCGATCGGTACGTTCATCAGGAACACCGCGCCCCACCAGAAGTGCGCGATCAGCACGCCGCCGACCACCGGACCGCCGACCAGACCGACCATGGCCACCGCGCTCCACGCGGTGATCGCCTTGCGCCGCTCCTCGTCGTCGAAGACGGTGATCAGGATGGACAGTGTGCTCGGCATGATCAGCGCGCCGCCGATGCCCATCAACACCCGCCCGGCGATCAGCTGTTCCGGATCGGCGGCGAACGTGGCCGCGAGTGACGCGACGCCGAAGACGGTCAACCCGATGATCATCACTCGCCTTCTGCCGAACCGGTCGGACAGGCTGCCCGCGGTCAACAGCAGGCCGGCGAAGACCAATACATAGGACTCGATGATCCATTGGATCTCCTGGGCGTTCGCGCCCAGGTCGGTGGCGATCGGCGGGACCGAGACGGTCAGCACCATGTTGTCGATGACCAGCACCAGGGTGCTCAGGCACAACACGATCAGGATGAGCCAGCGGCGCGGGTGGCGGGCGTTTTCCATGGTGGACCCCTCGAGTTTCGGTCTTCGGTGATGGTGTTGCGTACGTCGTGCTCTTCTTGCGAACACTGTACGCATGAAGGATCAGTGTGCGCAAGCTGCGTACGTCGTGCGCATCGGAGATGGGAGCGGGTGTACGCAGAATGCGTACGGTGTGCGCTACGGTGATTCGGAGAGCGGGGGAGAGCAGGAAAGTCGTGATGGCGGAAGACGAGGAGCCCGATGTGTCAGCCGACGAGAAGCCGATCGAATCGGTATGGACCCGCCCGCGTCGGCAGCGGGAGCAGCTGAGCCGGGAGCAGATCGTGGCCGAGGCCGTACGGCTCTTGGATGCCGACGGGTTGGAGGCGCTGAGCATGCGGCGCCTGGGCACCCGCCTGGACGCGGGCGCCACGTCGCTGTACCGGCACGTGGCCAACAAGGACGAGCTGATCGAACTGGTCGTCGACGAGGTGTACGGCGAACTCGAGGTACCGGACATCGACGATCCGACGCAGTGGCGCGCGGCGATGGAGCGCTGCGCGTACAGCCTGCGGGCGATGATGCTGAGCCACCCGTGGGTCGCCTCGGTGCTTGGCCAGGTGGGCCTGGTCCAGCTGGGTCCCAATGTGATCCGGCTGTCCGAGCGCATGCTCGCCGTGGTCGAACGGGCCGGGTTCGAGATGAGCGAGACCGATCAGGCGATGAGTACGATCCTGGCCTACGTGATCGGGATGGCCACCAGCGAGGCCGCGTTCCTGTCGATGATCGCGCGCAGCGGCCGGACCGAGGCGGAGTGGATGGAGAGCCTCCAGCCCAGCGCCGAGGCGGCGATGCGCGACCACCCCCGACTCCAGGAGACCCAGACGGCGCTGCGCGGCAAGGATCCCGAGCAGGTCCGCGACGCCAACTTCGACTACGGCCTCCAGCGTGTCCTCGACGGCCTGGCGGTCCGCCTACGGCACGGGTAGGCCCCACGCCGGTCCGCCGGCCCGCCAACACAGCCCGAGAGAGCGCCCGTTCCGGCCCACCCGCCGGAGCGGGCGCTTTTTCGCGGATCGGCCGCAGATCGGCCGCGGATACGGGGTGCGGTGGCCTTGTGGGGTCTTGGGCTGCTAAGTAGCATGCCACTTCAAAGTGATGGCATGTAAAGGGTGAACGCCGGCCCACCACTCACTTTGTCGCCGTCGACCGGAGGTCAACATGACGCGTGTGCTCGGCCCCGCTCCCGTTCCCGCCCCCGACGAGGCGCTACAGCTACAGGTGCGCACCATGCGCAAGGTGACGTTCCGGGTCGTGCCGCTGCTGATGGTGAGTTACGGGGTGAGCTATCTCGACCGGATCAACATCGGCTTCGCCAAGTTCGGCATCGAGGACAGCTTCGGGATGAGCGGCACCCAGTACGGGTTCGCGGCGGGGATCTTCTTCGTCGGCTACGTGCTCGCCGAGGTGCCCAGCAACATCGTGATGGTCCGGGTCGGGGCGCGGATCTGGCTCAGCCGGATCATGGTGTCGTGGGGGATCGTCGCGGCCGGGACCGCGTTCGTACCGAACCTGGAATCCATCTACGTGCTGCGCTTCGTGCTCGGCGTCGCCGAGGCCGGCTTCTTCCCCGGGATCCTGCTGTATCTGACCCGCTGGTATCCGAACCGGCAGCGGACGAAGGTGGTTTCCACCGTCATGATGGCCATCCCGCTGGCCGGCGTGATCGGTAACCCGCTCGACGGCTGGATCCTGGACACCCTGGACGGCACGCTCGGCCTGGCCGGCTGGCGGTGGATCTTCCTGACCGGCGGGCTGCCCGCGATCATCCTGGGCGTGGTGTTCTTCCTGACCGTCACCGAGCGGCCGGTCGAGGCCAAGTGGTTGACCGCCGAGCAGCGGGAGTGGTTGATCACGACGCTGGCCGCCGAGGAGCGCGAGCGGGCGGCCGAGTCGCCCGCCGGGCATCGTGCGGTGTTCCGCGATCGCCGGGTACTGGCCCTGTGCACGGTCTACTTCCTGCTCCAGTGCGGCGCCTACCCGCTGACGTATTGGCTGCCGTCGGTGGTCAAGGGAGTGGGTGGATCGCTCAGCGGCGTCCAGGTCGGCTGGGTGTCCGCGGTGCCGTTTCTGATGGCGGCGATCTGCATGTACCTCACCGGCAGGCTGATCACCGACGAGCGCTCGGCCAAGCCGGTGATGATCGCACTCGGGGTGTCCGTGGTGACCTTCACCGTCACGGCGGTGAGCCTGGGCACCCCGGGACTCGCCTTCGTCGCGATCACCGTCGCCACCATGGGCGCGCAGACGGCGAAGCCGCTGTTCTGGTCGTTGCCCACCGCGTTCCTCGCCGGCGCGGGTGCGGCCAGCGGCATCGCGCTGATCAACTCGCTGGGCAACGCCGCCGGTTTCCTCAGCCCGTTCGCGGTGGGCTGGATCCAGGACGCCTCCGGGGGCAACGTGGGCCTGTCGATGACGGTGATGATCCTGGCCAATCTGCTGGCCATGGCGGTGATCGCCGGGTTGTGGTGGGTCGCGCGCGGGCGGGGCGGGCGGACCCCGGACGAGCCGCCGGAAACCGGGCGTACACCGGAGCAGGCGGTGGTTGCCGAGCCCGGCGCGACCGCCGCCGAGGCGGGCGGCCCACCACCCGGACGGTAGCCGGCGGCGGCTATCCTGGCCGCCCCGGTCTCCGGTCGAGCGGGCCGGGGCTTCGTCCGGGCGCTCGGCCGGTCTGGGGAACTCCTTGTCGTCACAACCGCCCTCCGACAGCGGATCGGACAGCAGGTCCGAGAGCAGGTCCGACAGCACGGCCGAGCGCAGGTCGGACAACAAGTCCGAGCAGATCGCCGCCGAGATCCGCGACGCGATCCGGCTCGGGACGCTGCAGCGCGGGACGCTCTACTCGTCGCGCGAACTGGGCGAGCGATTCGGCGCGTCCCGGACCCCGGTACGCGAGGCGTTGCTCAAGCTGGCCGACCTGGGCCTGGTCCGGATCGAGCGCAACCGCGGCGCGCGGGTGCTCGGTCCGGACGGGCGCGGCGTGGTCGAACTGTGCAGCCTGCGGGTGCTTCTGGAGCCACCCGCCTGCCGTAGCGCCGCCGCCGTGATGACCGCCCGGGACGACGCGGAGTTGGCCGCCCAGTTGGCGATCATGGCCGAGCATCCGGACGCCGGCCCCGAGTACTTCGCGGCCGACGAGAAGCTGCACGACGTGATCCTGCGGGCCGCCGGAAACCTGCGACTGGCCAAGTTCGTCGGCGAGTTGCGCCAGACGCTGGCCCTGGACGGGCGGTTGAGCGTGCCCGAGTACCAGTCGGTGGAGACCGCGTTGCAGGACCACACCGACATCGTCGAGGCGCTGCGCCGCCGCGACGGGGTGGCCGCGGAGCGCGCCATGCGCAAACACATCGTGCGCTCCGGCGAGTTGCTGGTGGCCAACAGCAGCGAGGACAGCTGGGGGTTGGTCGCCGAGTGGCGGCGCTGGGTGGGCATCGCCGGGACCACGGGGGAGTACCCGGTCGGCTGACCGGAGGAGGGGCCGCGGGGCTGCGCGGCGCCCTCCGTTCTCCGGGCCGCTCGGATCGCCGCCGGTGCCTCGTGCCGGGGAGAAGTGTGAGCATCAGTTGCATGCTACTGAAGCCTGATAGTACGTTACAGCCAACCGGTGGTCGGCTGGGACATGCGACCCGGGCCGGTTCATTCGAGAGGGGAACCGCGTTGACTCCACCTTCCTTTCCGCCCCCGACTCCACCCGCGACCTCGCCCCCGACTCCGTACGCGAGTGCCGTCGCCGAAGGCATTCGGGCCGCCGGCGCCGATCTGGTCGGCTACGTCCCCTCGGTCAGCGTCGCGCCGGTGATCGCCGCACTGGTCGCGGCCGACGGCGGCGTAGACGGGGCCTCGGCCCGGGTGTTCCCGCTCTCCCGCGAGGAGGAGGCGATGGGTGTGCTCGGCGCATTGCCGCTCGCCGGGCGGTTCGGCGCGATCGTCATGCAGGACAACGGCTTCGGCAACGCGCTGACCGCGCTGACCACCTTCAATCTCGCCTACCACCTGCCGCTGCTGATCGTGGCGAACACCCGGGGCGGTCTCGGCGAGTACAACTCGATGATCCACACGCTGTCCCAGTACGTACCCGACCTGCTGGATCGGGTGGGCCTGCGGGTCTTCGAACTCGACCGGCGCAGCGACCCCGGCGACTGGACGGCGGTGATCGCCGAAGCCGGCACCCACGCCCGGATGACCTTCCGCCCCGTCGTGGTGCTGGCGCACTTCTGGGCGACCGACGGAAAGGCGGCGTAGCCGTGCGACGGATCGAGGCCCTGGCGATCGTGGCCGAACAGACGGCCGACCTGCCCGTGGTGGTGACCTGCGCGGCGTCCGGTCGCGAGCTGGCCGCCGTCGCGGATCGGCCCAATCACCTGTACCTGCTCGACGCGATGGGCCTGGCCGGATCGGTGGCCACCGGGCTTGCGCTGGCCGTGGCGGACGCGCCGATCCCGCGCGTGGTGGCGATCGAGGGCGACGGATCGTTGCTGATGAACCCCAACGTGCTGCCCACCGGCGGGTATCTGCGCCCGGCGAAGTTGCTCCTGGTGCTGCTCGACAACGGCGTCTACGGCGCCACCGCCGATCTGCCCACCCACGCCGGCCGGGTGGACCTGGGCGAGTTGGCCGCGGCGGCCGGCTGGACGGTGCGTCGGGCGGCCGATCCGGTCGGGCTGCGCGGCGAGTTGGCCGCGGCCCTGGCACTGGACGGCCCGGTGTTCCTGCACGTCCGGATCGCCGTCGGCAACGCGGGCGAGGTGCCCAAACTGCTCGCCGACCCGGTGGTCCTGGGGCGGCGATTCCGGGACTGGCTGGCCGTACGGACCGACCCCGCGCGTACGGTGCCCGGGGGTGCGCGATGACCGGGACCTCCAAAATGGCCACGATCACCACGGTCGACCCCGCCACCGGCGCCCGCATCGCCGACCACCCGGTCACCACGCCGCGCGAGTCGACCGCGATGTTGGATCGCGCCGTCGACGCGGTGGCCCGCCGGCGGGCCGGGCCGGCTGCCGAGCGGGCCGATCGGCTGCGCGCGTTGGCCGGGCGATTGCGGTCCGGCGCACCGGAGTTCGCGCTGCTGATCGCCACCGAGATGGGCAAGCCGGTGGACCAGGCGCGGAGCGAGTTGGACAAGTGCGCGACGGCCTGCGAGTACTACGCGGACCGGGTCGCGGGACTGCTCGAACCGCGCCCGGTGGAGGTGGCGCCGGATGCCGCGCGGGTGCGACTGTTGCCGCTGGGCGTGGTGTTGGCGATCATGCCCTGGAACTACCCGTTCTGGCAGGTGTTCCGGTCGATGTTGCCGGCCGTGGCGATCGGGAACTCCGTACTGCTCAAGCATGCCGATTCGGTCACCGGCAGTGCGCTCGCCGTGCGGGCGTTGTTTTACCAGGCGTTCGGACCGGGGGTGCTCGACGCCGTGGTGCTGCCGGCCGAGCGGATCGGCCCGCTGATCGACGATCCCCGGATTGCGGCCGTCGCGTTCACCGGGAGCAATCGGGTCGGCGCGCTCGTCGGTGCACGCGCGGGCGCCGCGGTGAAGAAGGCGGTACTCGAACTCGGCGGCTCCGACCCGTTCGTGGTGCTCGCCGACGCCGATGTACGGGCCGCCGCCCGGGCCGCGATCCGCTCCCGGTTCCTGAACACCGGGCAGAGCTGCATCGCGGCGAAACGGCTGATCGTCGAGCGCGCGGTGCGGGACGAGTTCGTCGACGCCGCGGTGGCCGAACTGGACACCCTCGTGCTCGGCGCGCCGGCCGCGGCCGGCACCGACGTGGGCCCGATGGCCCGGATCGACCTGCGTGATCGGCTGCGCGAACAGCTTGCCGCGACGCTGGCGGGCGGTGCCCGGCTGCTTGCCGGCGGTGCGCCGATCGACCGGCCCGGCGCGTGGTTCACCCCCACCCTGGTCGAGGTCTTCGACACCGGGAACACCGCGTTTCGGGACGAGACGTTCGGCCCGCTCGGCGCGGTGTACGCCGTCGACTCCGCCGCGGCTGCCGTCGAGGCCGCGAACGACTCGGTGTACGGCCTGAGTTGCTCGATCTGGAGTGGTGATCCGGAGCATGCCGGGCGACTGGCCGAGGGGATCGCGGCCGGGTCGGTGTTCGTCAATCGTATCTCCGAGTCGGACCCGCGGCTGCCCGTCGGCGGGGTCAAGGCCAGCGGGTTCGGCCGCGAGTTGGCCGAGTACGGCGCCGTCGAGTTCGCCAACGTGCAAGCCGTCCGGATCGCCCCCGCGCACCTCGCCCCCGCCGGAACCGCCCCGGCCCGAACCGCCGCCGACCGTACCGCCGCCCGTCCGGCCCGATCAGTGCGGAGCACCTCATGACGATCAGCACCATCCGCGCCCGCGCCGTCGCCATCCCGGTGAGCCGGCCCACCCGGATGTCCAACCGCGAACTCCAGGACCGGCACTACGTGTTGGTCGAGGTCACCGACGACACCGGCCGCACCGGCACCGGATACACCTACGCCGGGACCGCCGGCGGGCCGCTGACCAGGAGTGCGGTCGACGAGCTGCTCGCGCCGGTGTACCTGGGCGCCGATCAGGACGACATCGTGGGGCTGTGGGGCCGCGCGTACCAGGAGACGCTGCTCTCCGGGCGGCGCGGGGCGCTGCTGCGCGCGCTGTCCGCGCTCGACATCGCGCTGTGGGACCTCAAGGCCAAGCGGGCCGGCCAACCGCTCGCGGTGTTGCTCGGCGGCTCGCCGGCGGCGCAGCCCGCGTACGCCTCGGGCGGCTACTACCGGCCGGACGAGGGCGAGTGGTGCGACGCGTTGCGCGCCGAGATCGTGTTCAACACCGCGCAGGGCTTCACCGATCACAAGATCAAGGTCGGCGGCCTGTCGGTGGCCGAGGATGCCCGCCGGGTCGCCGCGGCGGTCGAGGCGATCGGTGCCGGCGGGCGGTTGGCCCTGGACGCCAACAACGCCTATCGCTCGGTACGCGAGGCCCGGGTCGCCATCGAGGCGTTCGAGCGCGCGGCCGGGGACGGCGCGCTGTGGTGGTTCGAGGAACCGCTGTCCCCGGAGGCGATCGAGGGTCACGCCGAACTCGGCCGCCGGGTGCGCACCCCGATCGCCGTCGGTGAGATCCACCAGACCCGCTGGGAGTTCCGCGGCCTGATCCAGGCCGGCGCGGGCGCGATCCTGCAGACCGACGCGGGTGTGGTCGGCGGCGTCACCGAATGGTTGCGGGTGGCGCACACCGCGGACAGCTTCGGCCTGGAGATGGCCCCGCACTGGCACCACAACCTGCACGTGCACCTGACCGCGGCGGTGGCGAACGCCCTGGCGGTCGAGTACTTCGCGGCGGAGAAGGGGATCTACAACTTCGAACTCCTGCTCACGCCGGCGACCCGGCTGCGCTACCGGGACAACACCGTCCTGCCGCCCGATCGCCCCGGGATCGGGGTCGAGTACGACGAGGAGGCGGTGGCCAAGTACGAGCTCGGCGGCTGAACTGGCCCCGGCCGCCGGTTATTTGCCGGCGCGCGTGGCCGGCGGCGGGCCATCATGCCCGGGGACGCCGTCCGTTGCCCGACGGCCTGCCGCACCGACTCACCGGTACCCGGCAGCTGGTCGAGGACACCACCACCGACCACTACTGGGGACGCGGCACCACCGGTACGGGCAAGAACATGCTCGGCCCGATCCTGATGCGGACCGGAAGCCGGTCGGCGAGCGAGCCGGGCCGGGCCGGGGACTGATCCCGGTCCCGGCCCGGGTTCGACCAGTCGTCAGTCGTCCCAGCTCGTCAGTCGTCCCAGCGGTTGTTCTTGACGTCGACGAAGATCGGGTTGCTGTAGAACCAGATGTCGCGCCACGGGTCGCCGTCGTTGTTCGGGTGCTGGATCGGGCCGGCCGGGTCGACCTTCGGGCCGAACGGGCCCACGCCGTGCCGGTTTCCGTCGCTGCCGCGCAGGCGCACGTAGTACGGCTTGTTCCGGCGCGGCAGTTCCACCTTCAGCGTGTAGGTGCCGGTCCGGCCGGCCACGTCGATCCGCTTGGTCACCCGGGTGTCCGGGGCCTGCCACGCGTCGGCGTCGCGGGACTTCCCGGTGACCGTGCCGGTGATCACGTCGACGTGGGCGAGGGTGGGCACCACGCCGTGGTAGTTGGGCCGGCTGGCGGTGGTGACCCGGATGTACAGGGTCGCGCCGCGGTTGGCCGACAACGGCAGTCGGCCGCCCAGGGTGACCGGCTCGGCGCGGCCGTGCTCCGGGACCAGCCAGACGTCCAGGCCGTCGAGCAGCTGACCGTGGTCCACCCACACCCGGCCCGCCCGCAGGCCGGCCATCACGTCGCGGTAGCCGAACCGCTCGACGCCCACGTGGGTGCGGCTGAACTGGCCGGGCCAGAAGTCGCTGCCGGGCTGCGGGACACCGGTGTCCACGGGCAGCGGCTTGGAGCCGAGGTCGTCGAAGCCCTTGCCCGCCGGGTAGGTGCCGTCCGCGTACGTGTCGAACATGGTGCGGTGGTTGTCCGAGTTCGAGGTGACCGACCACATCCGGCCCTCGGCGAGCAGCGCGTCCCACATGCCGCCGACGGTCGCGGTCATCCAGTCGAAGCCGCCGTGCACGCGGTAGCTCTCGGCCGGGTAACGCGGCCAGCTCTGCGGCGACGGCGCGTTCTGGTACTCGCCGCGCTGGAAGGTACCCGGACCCGACTGGCCCTCGCGGTACTTGACCCAGGCCGGGTCGGCGTTGGCCTGCGAGCCTGGCGCGCCCTCGAAGCCCAGGAAGATCGACGGGTCCGCGTCCTGCCAGGCGCGCAGCTCGTGCGGCGAGACGATGCCGAGCCGGCTGGGGTGGTTGGCCAGGACCAGGACGTCCTCGACGAAGCCCTCTCGGCGGCGCTGCCCGAGCCAGCGGATCGCCTCGACCGCCTTGGCCTCGTTGGCGGCGGTCTTGGGGTCGCCCACGGCGCCCACGTCGAAGTGGTTGAGCTTGGCGTCGAAGGTCAGCTCGAACTGGCGGAGCAGCTCCACCTCGTTCCTGCCCGGCGCGACCATCACGGTGGCGTGCTCGGCGGCGGGGACGTACCACTCCAGGCCCTGGAAGATCAGCACCCGAGGGTTCTCCTGGCGCGCCTTGAGGATCTCCGCGTGCTCGCGCTCGGCGCCGCCCGCGTTGGCGTGGCCGAAGTTGGCATGCTCCGTGTAGACGATCCAGTCGAGGCCGAACTGCCGTCCCTGCGCCGCGGATTGGGCGAAGCCGTACTTGGCGTCGTGGCTGTAGACGGTGTGTACGTGGTGGTCGCCGACCAGGTAGACGAACTTCGCCGGCGGACCGTCCTGGCCGGGCCGTGAACTCGCCTGGATCGTGTCGTCCGACTCGGCCGCGGCGGCGGGGGTGGCACCGGCCACCGAGCCGAGCGCGGTGGCGCCCAGGAATCCGGCCCCGAACAACCCGGCCCGCCCGATCAGACCGCGACGGGACACGCCCTGTGCGTCGAGCCGGTCCTCGGTGACCTCCGGGTCGGCCCACTCCGGCAACTGCGGGGCGGGCTGATCGGGCCGGTGTATGTGATCCTCGGTCGCCATCTCTGTGGTTCCTTGCGTTCGGAGGGCGTGGGCGGATGCCGCGCCAGACGCTACGACGCAAAGGTGGCGTACGGGTGACAACCGTCCCCGGTTCACGTGACGTGCGGGATGATCTTCGGGTGTCGGTGCGAGCGCAGCACCAGCTCGACCACGATCAGGTTGGGCACCCAGCACAGGAACGGGACGATCTTGTACGCGCGGTCGAAGTCGCCGGTCAGCGGGGTCAGCACGACCAGCCACAGGCGCAACGTCACCGCCGCGTAGGTGAATGCGAAGGCCCGGTACATCCAGCGCCGGTGCTCGGCGATCGCGCCGCGCCGGATCGTCCGCAGGCCGAGGAACGCACAGGTCACCCACAGGACGGCGAGCATCCCGAACCCGGCGGTGCCGATCCGGCCGGCCAGGTTCACCGGGGCGATCACCAGGCCGGCGATCCCGCCGACGGTGATGCAGGCCAGGACGACGCGGCCGGTGCCGCGGTGCAGCCGGGGGGCGCGGGCGCGCAGGCGGGTGGAGAGCTGGGCGGGGGACAGGAGCAGGGCCAGGCCGGCGGCGACGATGTGGGTGTAGAGGAACGCCTGGACCCAGTGCGGTCGATATGCGTAGTTCGCCGCCAGTTCGCCGTTGTCGTCGGCGAGTTGGGTGAGCGAATGGGTCAGGTAGGGGAGCGGGGCGAATACGGCGATCGCCAGGGCGGTGAGGGCGAGCCACCAGAGTCCGGCCGTGCGGCGTCGGGTGGGGCCGGGCACGTGCACAGCGGTCATGTCCGTGCGTTCTTTCGTTGCATGCCGGCAACGCTAGGCAGCAGGGGGTGTCGCGCTCGTCCCTCGGGACCGGTGTACCACCTCCCTCCTGCGAGGGAGTGGGCTCTCCATCCGAGGGAGGTGGACCGGGCCGACCCTGCCCCGTGCACAATGGGCCATGCGCCGATCCGACATCTGGCTGACCCTGGGCTTCCTGGCCGGTGCGCACTCGGTGACCGCGCTTGCCCCGGCCGGGCCGCCCTATCGGGAGGCGGACGCCCTCGGCCTGGGCCTGGCGCTGGCGTCCGCGCTGTGTCTGCTCTGGCGTCGGGTGGCGCCGGTTTCGGTGGTGTGCGCCACGTCGGCGCTGGTGGTGGTCAACGCGGCGGCCGGCTACTCCACCACCGTGACCCAGTGGCCGGCGTGGATCTCCCTGTTCACCCTCTTCTCGCTGCGCGGCCGGGTGGCCCGGGTGGTGGGTGCGTTGGTCGAGTTGGCGGCGGTGGGGGGATATGTGTTGTTGGATCGGGGGCCGGTCGGTGCGGCGGATGTGTTCGGTGTGCTGGTGTGCTTCCTGCTGGCCACGGTGGCGGGGGAGGCGGCGCACAGTCGGCGGGTGGCGGCGGATGCGGAGTATGCCCGGCTCCGGGCCGAGGAGCGCAGCGAGCTGGCCCGCGAACTGCACGATTCGATCGGGCACTCGGTCAACGTGATGGTGATGCAGGCGGGGGTCGGGCGCCGGGTGTTCGCGGCCGACCCGACCTTCGCGCGTGAGGCGCTGGGCAATATCGAGAGCGTGGGCCGGGACGCGCTGGGCGAACTGGATCGCCTGGTCCGGGTGATGCACACCGATCGGCCCACCGCCGACCTGTCCGCGCTGGTCGATCGGGTCCGGGCCGCCGGGCGCGAGTTGCGGCTGAACACGGGGGAGGTCCGGATGAGCGAGGGCGTGGCCCAGGCACTGCACCGGATCGTCCAGGAGGCGCTGACCAATGCGTTGCGACACACCGACACCGGCCGGATCGACCTGGACGTGGCGCAGGTGGGCGACACGGTGGTGGTCGAGGTCCGCAACGAGGGCGGGCACCTCCGGGTCGAGCGACCCGGCCGCGGCCTGGCCAACATGCACGAGCGGGCCCGCCGGGTCGGCGGCGAGGTGGAGGCCGGCCCGGTCCACGACGGCTTCCGAGTGCGCGCGACGCTGCCGGCGCAACCGTGATCGGGTGTGGACGGGCCGGCCCGGCCGGGCTGCGTGGGCAAGCCCGGTTGGGCGGTGGCGAGGTGGAAGGTGGTCGGGTGTGGAGTGGGCTTCCGAGGTGGCCATGATCGGCGTACTGCTCGCCGACGACGACGCGTTGGTGCGCAGTGGGCTGAAGGCGTTGTTGCGGGCCGAGCCCGGGATCACCGTCGTGGGGGAGGCGGCGGATGGGGCCGAGGCGGTGCGGGTGGCGCGCGAACTGCGGCCGGATGTGGTGGTGATGGACATCCGGATGCCGGTCCGGGACGGCGTCTCGGCCACCCGCGAACTGCTCGCCGGCGGGCCGGACCGGCCGCGCGTGCTCGTGCTCACCACGTTCGATCTGGACGAGGTGGTGGACGATGCGATCGGCGCCGGGGCGGACGGGTTTTTGCTCAAGCGGGCCACGCCCGAGGAACTGGTCGCGGCGATCCGCGCGGTCGCGGCCGGCGACGCGGTGGTGTCGCCGGCGGTGGCCCGTCGGCTGTTCGCGTCGCACGCCGCGCGGGTCGGGCCGGACCATACCCGCGCGGCGCGGCTGACCGATCGGGAGGCGGACGTACTGCGGGGGATGGCCGCGGGCCGATCCAACCCCGAGATCGCCCGCTCGTTGCACCTGTCCGTGGAGACGGTGAAGACGCACGTCAAACACATCCTCGGCAAGCTGGAGGTACGCGACCGCACCCAGGCCGTGGTCTGGGCCTACCGCACGGGTTTTGCCTACCGCGCCCGGCCGGCCACTCGGGACTGACCGGGCGCAACGGCAGGGAACTCGACGCCCCCGAGCGGTACTTGCTCCGCGCCGCCCTCGGTCCCGAGCACCTCGAACCCGCCGCCCGGTCCGCCGGACCGGCCGGGGGCGCGAAGTCGACGACTCCGCGCCCCCGATCGGGCCTACGCCGTGCCGCCCTTGGCCACGATCGCCTCGGCGAGGTGGCGTGGGACCTGGGCGTATGCGGCGAACTCCATCGTGTAGCCCGCCCGGCCCGAGGTTCTGCTGCGTAGGTCGCCCACGTAGCCGAACATCTCCGCGAGCGGCACCACGGCGGCGACCACCTTGGCGCCGGAGCGTTCGGCCATCGAACGCACCTGCGCCCGCCGGGCGTTGAGGTTGCCGATGACCTCGCCCAGGTAGTCCTCGGGCGTGGTCACCTCGACCGCCATCATCGGCTCCAACAGGGCCGGCGAGGCGAGCCGCGCGGCCTCCTTGAAGGCCAGCGAACCGGCGATCCGGAAGGCCGACTCGGACGAGTCGATCTCGTGGTAGTCGCCGTCGAGCAGGGTGACCCGCAGTCCGGTGAGCGGGTAGCCGGCCAATACGCCGAACTCCATCGCCGCCCGGCAACCCGCGTCCACGGACGGGATGAACTCCCTCGGGCTCCGCCCGCCGGTGACCTTGTCCACAAACTCGTAGCCGCCTCCCTCCAGTGGTTCGACGGCGATCCGGACCCTGGCGAACTGGCCCTTGCCGCCGTTCTGCTTGCGATAGGTGAAGTCGTGCCCGGCCACCGTCCCGCGCACCGTCTCGCGATAGGCGACCCGGGGGCGCCCGACGTCGGCCACCACGCCGAATTCGAGGCGCATCCGGTCGACCAGCACCTCCAGGTGCAGTTCGCCCATGCCCGAGACGATGGTCTGCCCGGTCTCCCGGTCGGTCTTGACCCGGAACGAGGGATCCTCCTCGGCCAGCCGTCGGATGGCGTCGCCGAGCTTCTCCTGATCGGCCTGCGAAGCGGGTTCGATGGCCACCTCGATCACCGGGACGGGGAAGTCCATCGACTCCAGGATCACCGGCTCCGCCGGGTCGCACAGGGTTTCTCCGGTGGCGGTCCGGCGCAGCCCCATCACCGCGACGATGTCGCCGGCGCGCGCGGTCGCGATCTCCTCTCGTTTGTTGGCGTGCATTCGGTAGATCTTGCCGACGCGCTCCCGCCGGCCCCTGGTCGGATTGAGCACCTGGTCGCCGCCGGCCAGCCGGCCGGAGTACAGCCGGATGAAGGTCAGCCTGCCCAGGTGCGGATCACTGGCGATCTTGAACGCCAGGGCCGCGAGCGGCTGTTCGGCCGAGGGTGTGCGCACGACGACCGTCTGCGGGTCCCCGACCGCGTGGCCCTCGACCTCCGGCACGTCGAGCGGCGACGGAAGGTAGCGCACGATGGCGTCGAGCAGTGGTTGAACTCCCTTGTTCTTGAAGGCCGTTCCGCACACCACCGGAGTGATGGTGGGACCGACGTCGGCCGGCCCGGAGGTGATCGTGAGCCGACGGATCGCGGCGTGCAACTGCGCCTCGGTGGGTTCCTCGCCCGCCAGATACAGCTCCAGCATCTCCTCGTCGTGCTCGGCGACCGTCTCGATCAGCCGACCGCGCCACTGCACGGCGGCGGCCCGGTGTTCGGCCGGGATCTCCACGTCCTCGTACGCCTCGCCAAGCCCGGTCTCGGCGGACCAGACCAGCGCGCGCATCCGGACCAGGTCCAGCACACCCCGGAACGCGGCCTCGGCGCCGATCGGCAACTGGACGACCAGGGTTACCGCGCCCAGGCGTTCGCCGATCATCTCGACGCAGCGGTGGAACTCGGCGCCGGTGCGGTCGAGTTTGTTGACGAAGCAGATCCGGGGTACGCGGTAGCGGTCCGCCTGGCGCCACACCGTCTCGGACTGCGGCTCGACACCCGCGACGCCGTCGAACACGGTCACCGCGCCGTCCAGGACGCGCAGGCAGCGCTCGACCTCGACGGTGAAATCGACGTGGCCGGGCGTGTCGATGATGTTGATCCGGTGACCGACGTGGTCGAGCGTCCAGTCACAGGTGATCGCGGCGGAGGTGATGGTGATGCCGCGATCGCGCTCCTGGGGCATCCAGTCCATCGTGGCGGCGCCGTCGTGCACCTCGCCGATCTTGTAGGAGACACCCGTGTAGAACAGGATCCGCTCGGTGGTGGTGGTCTTGCCGGCGTCGATGTGGGCCATGATGCCGATGTTGCGGACGGTGCCGAGATCGCGTGCGGTTCTGGTCATGACGCTTCGGTCTTCTCTCTCGGTGGTCGAAGTCCCCGATGGGATGGGCAAATCACCACGAATCCGGGCAGCGGGCCGCGATCCGTCGCCCCCGGTGCCCGACCCGGCGCCCGGCGAAGCCGCGCGGGCGGGTGAACACCACTGGAAACAAACGGATTTCGCCCGCCGGCGGGCGGTGGCGCGAGGGACCGCCGGATCAGGGATCAGCGCACGCGCCATCGCCCCGTCAACCCACCGACACGGCGCACGGCAGCGGTCGACGACACCGGGGCAGGCCGGTGAAACCGGCATGGCGGCGGGCCGAACCGGCGCGGCGCGCGGCGTCGCGGGTTCGCGGGTTCGCGGGTTCGTACGATGGGAATCGGCGTGCGCGGTCCGCGCATCAGCGCGGGGCGGCGGCCTTCGGATCGACGAGGCGGCGGTGCTGCGACCGCAGGGCGGGCGCTTGAAGATACGCCCCAGAGGCGGGACGACGGTCGTCGTCACGCCCCTACGGGCGGCGGTTCAGCCGCGAGCCGATCCGGAGCGATCGGGCCAACGGCCCTTCCACGGCTCCCGGTTCGTCGTCGGACGGACGGCGCTGCGCGGACGGGTGCCGAACGCGTGGCGCCGCGCCCCGATCTGCCTGCGCGTCACATCCATG
The DNA here is from genome assembly GCF_049739465.1 of Embleya sp. AB8. Classification (NCBI taxonomy): domain Bacteria; kingdom Bacillati; phylum Actinomycetota; class Actinomycetes; order Kitasatosporales; family Streptomycetaceae; genus Embleya; species Embleya sp. AB8. The sequence continues at coordinate 30,561 of NZ_JBMHHY010000049.1, read as the reverse complement.
GGACCAAGGTAGATCGCCAACCTCCCCGCGGTCACCCGGTTTTCCCCGGGTCCGCTCCTGGACGACACCCGCACGGTGCGCGGCGTGCGCCACCCGCTGCCGGATCCGGCCGACTCGGTGCAGGACACGCTCGCACTGATCGATGCCCGCCCGATTCGGGCCGGGCGCGGCGAACACCCGGGCGGGCGGTCGTAGTCGCAGGCTCACCCGCAGGTGGCGCCGGCGCGACGCTACTCCTACCTGCGGCCTACTTCGCGCGAGCGACGCGCCCGATGGGCGGCTCTTCCTAGCCTCGCGGTATGCGCATACCAGTTCCGCGAGTGGCCCGTGATCGGGCGAACTCGCCGCAACGGCAGGGTATTTGGTCGACAACAATCGCCGGGTTAGTGGCCTGTGCGAGTGTCGTGGGGGTCGGGGTGGTCGCCGGGCCCGCCCGGGCCGACCCGCCGGCCCCGGAGGCCGCGTCCAGCACGATCGCCCGACCCATCGACTGGCATCCCTGTGCCGAGGACCCCACCGCCGACTGCGGTTCGGTGAAACTGCCCGTCGACTGGACCCGGCCCCGCGGTGCCACTTTCGACCTGGCCCTCGCCCGGCGGAAGGCGACCGACCCCACCCGGCGGATCGGCTCACTCGTACTGAACTTCGGCGGCCCCGGCTCGCTCGGCGTCGACGACGTGCTCACCGACTACCGGGACTTCTTCTCGCCGGAGATCAAGGCCCGCTTCGACCGGATCGGCTTCGACCCGCGTGGCTGGGGTCGCAGTGCCGCGCCGAACTGTCCGCAGGCCGGCCCGCGCCCGACCGCCGACCCCACCACCCCGGCCGGCTTCGCCGCATTCGTGGCCGACAACCGCAAGTTGGTCCAGGGCTGCCGGGCCGGCACGGGGCCGCTGTACGACCGACTCGACACGCTGAATGTGGTCCGCGACATCGACGCGCTCCGGGCCGCCCTCGGCGAGGCGCGACTGACCTTCTGGGGCGTGTCCTACGGCACGCTGATGGCGCAGCAGTACGCCGAGGCATTCCCGCATCGGGTTCGCGCACTGGTCGCGGACAGCAACATGGATCACAGCCTGAGCGCCGACCGGTTCATGGACACCCAGGCCGCGACCGTCGAGGACTCCTTCACGGAGTTCGTGAACTGGTGTGCCGGCAGCGGTGATTGCCCGCTGTACGGTCGCGACGTCGGCGCGCTCTTCGAGCGGTTGTACGCCCGCGCCGAGGCGGGCACCCTCTACGCCCCCGGCGACCCCACCCAGGGCTGGAGTCCGGAGTTCCTGCTGACGATCGTCCAGGGCAGGATGTCCTACCTGCGACACGCGCCGACCGACACGCTCACCGTCACCCGAAATCGGGTCGCCGACCTGCTCGCGGCGCTGGACGCGTCGCCGCCGCTGCCGGCCCCGCCGCCCCCGCGCGTGCCCGACCTGGACAGGCGCACCTCACAGGCGGTGCTCTGTACCGACCTGCGCCTTGACTTCGCCGACGCCGGCGCGCTCGCCGCGATGGATCGGCGCTCGAAGGCCATCGCTCCGCACATGCGCCACTCGGTCCAGGCATGGGACGCGATGACGTACTGTCTGGGCCGACCGATGCCGGTCACCAACCCGCCGCGGCCCTACCGCATTCCGGCCACGACGCCGATCCTGCTGGTCAACAACCGACACGACCCGCAGACCCCGCTGTCCTGGGCGGAGCACGCGGCCCGGCAGATCCCGAGCGCGACCCTGGTCACCGCCGAGGGCTGGGGACACCTGGTCTACGACAAGAGCCGGTGCGCGGCGGCGCTGACCGACCGCTACCTGATCGACACCATCGCTCCCGCGCCGAACACGCACTGCGCGCCCGATTGATCCGATACGACCTCCGGTCCGGCCGCCGCACCGACGGACCCGCCGACCGCTGCCGATTCCGCCGGGAGGGACCTCCGGCGGAACCGGTGCGGCCGGCCGCGCGGGCGGGGCTGGGGTCGGCTCCGTCGCGACCGGTGCTCCCGCGTGCGCTCGGTGGTGGGGTGGCCCGCTTACAGGCCCATCCGCGTGACGCGGGTGGTGAGTTCGGTGGCGGCCGTGCGTACCGCCGCCGCGTAGTTGGGGAGTTGTTCGTCGGGGACTCGGTGGGACAACGCGGCGATGCCGATCGCGGCGATGACCGCGCCGTCCTCGCGGTGTACCGGGGCGGCGATGGCCAGGACGTCCGGGTCCGGTTCGCCTCGGGCCACCGCGTAGCCCCGGGCGCGGATCTCGGCCAGTTGGCCGCGCAGGTCGTCCGGGTTGGCGAAACCGGCCACCAGGTGGTCGAGTTCGGCGGCCGGGGTCCAGGCCAGCAGGGTGAGTGCGGCGGCGCCCGCGTTGATCGGCAACACCTGGCCGCGTTCGTAGGACACGCGCAGTGTGTGCCGGGCCTCCTCACGTTCGAGGCAGACGATCGTGTCCCCGGCCCGCCGGGTGAGCAACACCGGCTGGCCCACCGCGTGTACCAGCTCGCGCATCACCGGCCGGGCCAGCTCGGACAACCCCACACCCTTGCGGGCCAGGCGGGCCAGGTCCAGTACGCGTGAGCCCAGCCGAAAGCCGGAGCCGCCGTCGTTCTCCTCCAGGAAGCCGTTGGCGGTCAGGCTCTGCAGGTAGCGGTACGCCGTGGAACGGGCCACGCCCAGATGCTCGGCGACTCCGGTCGCGGACAGCGCGAGTCGGTCGTCGTCGAACAGCAGCAGGATGTCGAGGGCCCGGTCCGCCGTGGAGTTGCGCCCGCGATATCCCTGACCCTGGGTGGTTCCCGAGCCGCCCGACCCTCCCGACACGCCTGACACGCGATGAACGCTATCAGGGGCGGCCGGCCCACCCCCGGGTCACTGCGTCGTGGCCGGAACCGCCGGCAGCACCTGCTCCGCCCAGATCGTCTTGCCCTCCGCCGTGTACCGGGTGCCCCAGCGCTGGGTGAACTGGGCGACCAGGAACAACCCGCGCCCGCCCTCGTCCGAGGTGCGCGCGTGGCGCATCCGCGGGCTGGTGCTGGTCGCGTCGGAGACCTCGCAGATCAGCGTGGCGTCGCGGATCAGCCGCAGCCGGATCGGCCCGGAGGCGTAGCGGATCGCGTTCGTGATCAATTCGCTGACCACCAGCTCGGTGGTGAACGCGAGGTCGTCCAGGCCCCATTCGGCGAGCTGCCGGCCGGCCAGCGTGCGCGCCTCGGCGACGAACGCGGGGTCGGCGGGCAGGTCCCAGGACACCACCTTCGACGAGTCGAGGGTTCGGGTGCGGGCGATCAGGAGCGCGACGTCGTCGGCCGGCGGGTTGCGCGGCAGGATGCCCAGTACGGACCGGCACAACTCGTCCAGCGGCCGGTCCGGGTCGGCCAGCGAGGCGCTGAGCCGGTTCATCCCCGACTCCACGTCCCGATCGCGCGCCTCGACCAGACCGTCCGTGTACAGCACCAGCAGGCTGCCCTCGGGCAGTTCGAACTCGGCCGATTCGAACGGCAGCCCGCCCAGGCCGAGCGGCGGCCCGGCGGGCAGGTCGAGGAATTCCACCGTGCCGCCGGGCCGGACCAGGGCCGGCGGCGGATGTCCGGCGCGGGCCACCGTGCACAGCCGACTGACCGGGTCGTAGACCGCGTACAGGCAGCTCGCGCCCAGCGCGGTGGTGTCCACGCCGCCCTCGCCCGTGCCTTCCTCGTCGACGAACCGGATGACCAGGTCGTCCAGGTGGGCGAGCAGCTCGTCGGGTGGCATGTCCAGGTCGGCCAGGGTGTGTACGGACGCGCGCAGCCGGCCCATCGTCGCCGCGGCATGCGTGCCGTGCCCGGCCACGTCGCCGACCACGAGCGCGACCCGGGCGCCGGACAGCGGGATCACGTCGAACCAGTCGCCGCCGACCCCGGCCCGGTCGTCGGCGGGCAGGTAGCGGCTGGCCACCTCGACCGCGGTCTGCCGGGGCAGCCCGTGCGGCAGCAGGCTGCGTTGCAGGGCCAGCGCGGCGGCGTGTTCGTGGGTGAAGCGCCGCGCGTTGTCGATGCACACCGCGGCCCGGGAGACGAACTCCTCGGCCAGGATCAGGTCGTCGCCCTCGAACGGGTCGGGGGTGTCCCGGCGGAAGAAGTGCGCCACGCCCAGGATGGTGCCGCGGGCCCGGATCGGGACCACCATCAGCGAGTGCAGGCCGACCGTACGCGAGCGCTCGGTGGAGACCTTGTCCTGGGCCAGCCAGGGCAGGATCGCCGGATCCAGGACCGGTTCGAGTACCGCCTTGCCGTCGACCAGGCAGCGCGCCCCGGGGGAGTTGGGGGCCACCGGGGCCCGCTCGCCGATCCGGGCGATCGACTCCACCAGGTCGTCGCCGTTGCCGCCGCTGCGGCCCTCGCGCACCGAGCGCTGGCCGAGTCGGATCAGTTCGGGGTTGTCCCGGCGGACCGGGCCGGGTGCGGGTTCGACGCCGCCGAGTACCGGCTCGAGCAGGTCGACCGCGACGAAGTCGGCCAGGTCGGGCACGGCGACGTCGGCGAGTTCCTGCGCGGTGCGCGCGACGTCGAGGGTGGTGCCGATCCGCGCGCCGATGTCGCTGAGCAGCGCGAGCCGCTGCCGGGCCCGCCACCGATCGGTCACGTCGATCACCAGGTAGCAGACCCCGGCGGGGGTCCCGTCGGTGTCCTCCAGCCGGAAGAAGGAGGTCGAGTAGGCGTGCACGTGTTCCGGGTCGCTCGCGGTGCGGCCCTGGTACTCGTGGTCGATCAGCGGCGTCCCGGTCTCCAGAACCTCGCGCATCAGCGTCTCGATGGTGTCGGCGGGCAGCCCGGGCAACACCTCGCTGAGCCGCCGGCCCAGGCGCCGTTCGCGCGGGACGCCGCCGTTGCGTTCGAGCTGGTCGTTGAGCCACACGCAGCGCAGCTCACGATCGACCACGGCCATGCCGATGGGCGCCCGGTTGAGCAGGTGGTCGAGCAGCGCCCGATCCGCGCCCCACGGCACGGCGGACGCGGCGTCTCCGGCGCCGGCGGCGCCGGCGTCCTCGGGTGTGCCCATCGAGCCCTCCTGTCCTCCTCTTTTCGCCTCTTTCCATGGTCGCGCGTTTGCCGCCCGGCGCAGATCGACCACGGGCCGTGAATCGGCCGCCGCGCGCGGGCCGGCCGCTCAGGGCGGAGCGGCCGGCGGCGCGTCGGGTGCGGGCGGCGACCGGCGGGTCAGCAGCAGGGCCACGTCGTCGGCCCGCTCGGCCAGTCGCCCCGCGTCGCGCAACATCCGGTCGGCCAGCTCGGCCAGGCTCGCGTCCGCGGTGCCGGACAACGACGCGCGCATCCGGTCGATGCCCCGGTCCAGGTCGGCGCCGGCGTCCTCGACGAGGCCGTCGGTGTACAGCGCGAGCACCGCGCCGGGCGGCACGGCCAGCCGGGTCACCGGATACTCGGCGTCCCGGTCCACCCCGAGCAGGGTGCCGCCGGCCAGGTCGAGCACCCGGGTACGCCCGTCCGGTCCGCGCAGCAGCGGAGGCACATGGCCGGCCCGGACCGCCTCGGCGACGCCGGTGGCCGGGTCGAGTTCGAGGTAGAGGCAACTCGCGAACAGGCCCGGGTCCAGGTCGGCAAGGAGCCGGTTGGTACCCCGCACCACCTCGTCGGGCCGCTGCCCGCTGGCGGCGAACGCCCGTACCGCGCTCCGCAGTTGCCCCATCGTGCCGGCCGCAGCCACGCTGTGGCCCTCGACGTCGCCGATCACCAGGGCCACCGCGCGCCCGGTGTCGATCACGTCGTACCAGTCGCCGCCGATCTCCATGCCCTGGGTGCCGGCCAGATAGCGGGCCACCACCTCCAGGCCGGGCAGGTTCGGCAGGCGATGCGGCAACAACGCGTCCTGGAGGCCGCGGGCGAGGGTGAATTCCGCGTCGTAGAGCCGGGCCCGCTCCAGCGCCTGGGCGATCAGGCCGCTGAGCGCGGTGAGCACCGAACGTTCCTCGGCGGTGAACACGTGCCGTGGCACGAAGCCGAGAATGCAGCTGCCCACCGGCCGGTCCGAGGCGATCAGCGGGAGGAACGCCCACGAGGACATCTCGTCGAGCGGGATCCCCGGGTAGGCCGAGGACAGTTCCTCCGGCGACTCGAAGAAGATCGGCACACCGCGGGTGAGCGCCTCGACGCCGGGCAGCGAGGCATCCAGCGACACCCCCTCGAACCGGTCCAGGAACCCCTCGGGGTAGCCGCTCTGGTGGGCCAGGTGGAAGTGGCCGGCGCGGACGATGTAGACGGCCAACTCCCGGCCGCCGAACGCGGGCAGGATCTGGTCGCCGACCACCTCGCACACCTCGCCGACGGAGACCGCCTCGGTGAGCGCGCCGGCCATCTGCAACACGTGGTAGATCGCCCCGAGTCGAGGCGGGGCGGCGTCGACGGGGAGGTCCGCGACCGCGTCGGCGGCCCCGGCGGCGGCCCGCGCGGCGCCGGCGGGCGTCGCCCGATCGGGCGCGTCCGGCGGGGGACCGACCGGGACCACCTTGCCGGTGAGGCCGTACGGGTCCGGATACAGCGAGAAGGCCAACCAGCGATCGCGCGGGGTGCGGGCCAGGAACGAGGCGGGCCGCTGGGAGAGCATCGCGGCCCGGTAGCGGTCCTCGTAGGAGGGGTCGGCCAGCCACGGCAGCGCGGCCCACGGGGTCCGGCCGATCACATCCTCGGGCCGCACGTCGAGCAGGTCGGCCAGATGCCGGCTGGCGTAGGTGATCCGGCCCTCGGGGTCGAGCGCGAACAGCCCGTCCCGCAACCGCTCCACCGCCTCCGCCGCGGCGGCCCCCACGCCCAGGTCCAACACCGCGCCGACCAGATGCCGCGACCGGCCGCCCGCGTCGTCGTCGGGGACCCGGCCCCACACCTCCAGCGGCCGGCGACCACCGTCCGGGCCGATCACCTGGAGCCGCCAGGCCAGTACCCGGCCGGTCTGCACCGCCCGGTGCGCCGCCTCGCGGAACTCCCGCCCGCCGCCGGAGACCACCCGGGCGGCCAGCGTGGCCGCACGTTTGTCGAACCCGGCCGGATCCACCCCGAACAGGTCGCACAACTCGTCGTCGGCGTCGAAGTCGCCGGTGGCCACGTTCCAGTCGAAGAGACCGACCCGGATCAGCGGGAGCGTGGTCTCCGGCAGCAGGGTCACCGTGGGCGGGCCGTCGTAGGCGACCTCCACGCCGCGCCCGGCCCGCGCGCCGAGGGCGTTGCCCAGGCGCAGCGCCGCCGCCCGCAACCGACGCCGGCGGGCACCGGGCAGGCCGGGGCCGGGGGAGGCGGGCCAGATCAGCGACATCGCGCCGAACACCTCGGCGCCGGCGCGGACCGGCGCGGATGCGGACGCGTAGGCGTACGGGGTGCCCAGGGCCAGCTGCGGGAAGCGGCGCATCGCGTCGCCGTCGTCGGCGACGAAGACGGTGCGCCCGGTGCGATACGCCTCCGGGGCGGGCAGCGCGCCGGTCACCGGGACCCGGCTCCACGGGCCGAGCAGCGACACGGCCAGCCCGGCGACCTTGGCCAACACCAGCGAGCGGCGGTCGGGGGAGCGCAGGTAGACCACGCCGGCGTGGGCGCCGGTGGCCCGGACCGCGGCGTCCAGACACGCCGCGCAGTCGGCCAGGACCGCGTCGAGCTCGGCGGCGTCGGTGTCGGTGTCGGCTCCGTTCCGTGCCCCCGCCGGTGCCCGCGCCTGCGAATGTTGCGCCCGACAGGGGTCGGACTCGGGCCCCGGGGTGGTCCCGGTCATCGGCGACACCCGCGTCCGCGGTCGATGCTTCCTCGTACCGTGCGACGCGGCGCCCGCTCCGTTGCTTGCGTGCACATGGTTTCGGAGTAAGCCCGCTCGGGGCCGATGTCAAACCGGCCGTGCGCCGCCGACCCGCCGGAGTTCCGGGCGCGCGGGCCAGGGGCGGGTTGCCGAGAGCATTATTCCGACATTCAGGTGAAAACATAACGAGTCGTCGCGTGTCGGCACAGTCTCGGCCGCGCGGCCGGTCACGGTCTGAATGTCCCATCTTCAGGTGATGCGACCAATGTCGCCCGCCCTCTTCGTGGAGTGCCCATCGTGACCCCAAATCCGTGCCACAGTTCGCCCTCCCGCTTCCGGCGGCCGATCTTCGCAGCGCTCGCGCTGGGTGCCGCCTCGATGGCCGGCACCGGCGTCGCGCAGGCGCTGCCGGCGGCGCCGGGAGACAACGGCGACATCAAGATCCACCTGACCACCACGTCGCCGAACAGCGACAAGGACGACACCACGGTCTGCAAGTTCAATCTGTCGGCCCTCGGCTTCGACACGCTCCAACTGGTCACCTACACGATCGTTCCGCAACCGCCCACGCTCGACGGCGCGACGCTGGGCGGCAGCATCAACCTGCTGAACGGGATCGGGGCCACCGCGACCCTCTCGCTGCCCAACGGCCAGTACAAGCTGGTGTGGACCTTCGTCGGCGAGGTCGGGCTCGGCAAGCAGAAGTTGTTCACGGTCGACTGCTCCAACGGCGGTACGACCGGCGGTACGACGGGTGGTACCACCGGCGGCACCACGAGCGGTTCGACCGGCGGCACCACCGGCGGTACGACCGGCGGGCGTCCGGCGGGCAGCGTGAATGCCGGTGGTGGCGGCGGGAGTTCGCACGTCGACGCGGGTGAGGTGACGGCCGGTGTGGCGGTCGCGGGTGCGGCGCTCGGCGGCTTCGGCTACTACCTCATGCGTCGTCGCCGTGCCGCGGGCGATGCCTCGTCCTGAGCCTCCGCCGGCGCCGCGCCCGGGGATCCCGCCCCGTCCCCGGCACCCGCCGCCCCGCCCGCCCGGTCCGCCGCGCCCACCCCGGGCGCGGCGCCGGCGTCGCTCCGGCCCGCTGGTGGCCGGGGCGACGGCGCTGGCGCTGCTCACCGGACTGTGGCTGGTCCGGGACGGGTCCGGGGACGGCGACGTCGAGCGACCGCCGGCCCCCGTCGCGGCCTCGGCCGCGACGCACGCCGCGGTCCCCAACGACGCGCCGAATCGGGTGGACGCCATTCCGCTGTCGGCGTCGGTGCCGACCAGGATCCGGATCCCCTCGATCGGGGTGAACGCGCCGATGAGCGGGCTCGGTACGGGTCCGGACCGGCGGCTGAGCCCGCCGCCGGTGGACAACCGGAACCTGGTCGGCTGGTATCGCGACGGCGTCGCCCCGGGGGCCCGGGGCAACGCGGTCACGGTCGGCCACGCGGACACCCGCTCCGGCCCGGCCGTGTTCTTCAAGCTCGGCCTGCTGCGGGTGGGCGATCGCATCGAGGTACAGCGGCGGGACCGGCAGACGGCGGTCTTCACGATCGACGCGGTCCGGTCCTACCCGAAGAACGCCTTCCCGGACGAGCTGGTCTACGGCCCCACCCGGGCGGCGGAACTACGGGTGATCACCTGCGGGGGGCGCTACGACAAGAAGACCGGATACGCGGCGAACGTGGTCGTCTTCGCGCATCTGACCAACACCCGGCAGGCGATTCGATAGGTCGCCCGCCGACTCCCCGGCCGTCCGCGCCACCGACCCGCACCCGCCGCCGCGCGGGGCGGGATCGGCGCGGGCGGCCGGCGGCGGGTCCGGGCTCGGTCCGGCGGTGCCCGGTGGCGGGCCCCGGCTCAGCCGCGCTGCGCGGTGCCGAACCAGGCCAGGGTGGCCGCGATCGCCTCGGGGTGCGGGGTGGCCGGGAGCAGGCCGAAGGTGTCGGTGAACGCGGTGGCGTCGACCACGAACGGGCGGTCGCGCTGATACCAGGTCTCGCCGAGCGCGCGAACCGTCGGGTTCACCAGGCCCAGCACCCGCTGCATGGTGCGGCTCACGGCGGCCGACCGGTCCGGCCGGCCGAGCTCGGCGAACACCAGGTCGAGGAAGCGCCGGCCGGTGATCGGCTCGGCGGTGGGGATGTGCCAGGCCCCCCCGTCCGCGCGCGCGTCCTCGCCGAGCAGCGCCAACCCCCGGGCGAAGTCCGGCAGATAGCTGAACGAGTGCGGCTGGTCCAGCGGCCCCACCCAGCGAACGACCTTGCCGCGCACGGCGGCGCCGAACACGGTCTCGCCCACCACGCTGTTCGCCCCGCGCGGACCGAAGTAGTCGGACGCCCGGCCGATCGCCACCCGCACCTCGCCGGCCTCGTGTGCGGCCGGCAACGACCGGGCCATCTCGGCGCGGACCCGGCCCTTGGGGTTGGTCGCCGCGTAGGGCAGATCCTCGGTCATCGGCGCGTCGACCGGGCCGTACATGTAGAGGTTGTCCGCGAGCACCAGCTTGGCTCCGGCCGCCGCCGCGCCCCGGCGGATCGCCTCGGTCAGCGCCGGGAACTCGGCCGGCCAGCGGGTGTAGGCCGGTGCCGCGCAGTGGTAGACGGCGGCGGCGCCGGCACACGCGGTGCCCGCCCCCTCGGGCGTGCCGACATCGGCGCGCATCGCCTCGACACCGTCCGGCAGTTCGAGTCCGCCGCCGCGATTGACCGCGCGCACCCGATGCCCGCGGGAGCGCAGTTCGTCGACGAGGGTGCGGCCGACCGCACCGCCGGCGCCGAGGACCACATGCAGATCGGACGCGGTGGACATGCGAACTCCCGAGATCGTTCCCGGCGGAACACGATCCGGGCCGGGCGAGGGTGAACTGTGGCTACGGCTACGGCTACGGCTACGGCTACGGCTACGGCGGCAGGAGCGCTGTCACGCTACCGGCCCCGGGCACTGCGGAGTCGAGCAGGGCGTGGTCGGCGCGTCGCGCGGGAGGCCGCCCGGGGGCGTGGCGCGCCGGCCGGATCGGCGTGGTCCGGGAAAATCCGGTCGCCCTTGTCGGAGGGCTTGCCTACGCTCGTGCCATACCACGCGACCTCACCTCGGGGGAACCCCACATGAGCATGCCGAACTACACCCAGGACCCACTGGTTCGTCTCGACCGGCACCGGATCGAGTTCACTCCCTACCCCGGCGACCACACCGCCCTCGGCTTCGTCGCCACCCGCGCGAGTTGCTCGTGCGGCACCTGGGCGTCGAACCGGCCGTGGGGACGCGGCGACCATCTGCGGGCCTTCGGTCGGCACATGAGCGACGTCCAGGTCATCGCGCACACCGTGCCCAGCGCGTACGACCGACTCGCCGTGGTCCCGCTGCGCTGCGTCGACGCCGACCACGCCCGCGCGGTGGTGCGCGACTGGCCGGAGCCACAGGACGCCGAACACGGCCTGTTCCGGCGCGAGGAGACCGTCTTCATCGCCTACCGGGACAGCGAATTCCCGTGCTCCGTCGCGGTGTGGGCGCACCTGCGCGGACACGTGAGCGATATCTTCGCCGGCCGCATGTTGCGCGACGTGGGTTGACCCTCGCGCCGCCGGCGGCCCTGCGGCCGGGCGCCACCACACTCTCCTTCGCACCCGAGTCGAACCCGAACCGGGCCGGAATCGGACCGAAATCGGACCCGAGCCGGACCCGAGCCGGACCCGAACCGGACCCGAACCGGACCCGAACCGGACCGGATCCCACGAAGGAGACACCTCAGATGCCTGCGTCCCACCCTGCTCACCTTCACGTACCCGACAAACTTGTCGCCTCCTACGGCGGCAACGGCCCGGCCGCCCGTGCCTGGCTCGCCGAACTGCCCCGACAGGCCGCCGACTTCCTGGACCGCTGGGCGCTGCGACCGGACGGCGCCGCCGGACACGGCATGGCCGCCCTGGTGGTGCCGGTGACCCGCGCGGACGGCACCCCGGCGGTGTTGCGCCTCCAGCAGGCCACCGAGGACAACGCCGGCACCGTACTCGGGCTGCGCGCCTGGCAGGGCCACGGCGTGGTCGGCCTGCTCGACCACGACCCGGACACCGGCACGGTGTTGCTGGAACGGCTCGACGCCGCCCGGCCGTTGTCATCGCTGACCGACGACACCGCCGCCACCGGCATTCTGGCCGAGCTGCTGGCACGGCTGGTCGCCGTACCCGCCCCGGTGGGGCTGCGGCACCTGGCCGACATCGCCTCGGCCATGCTCGACCGGGTCCCCGCCGCCGCACCGGCGCTGCGCGATCCGGCCGATCGCCGGCTGCTGCGCACCTGCGCGTCCGTCGTGGCCGAGCTGATCGGCGAACCCGGCGACCGACTGCTGCACTGGGACCTGCACCACGGCAACATCCTGGCCGGCACCCGCGAACCCTGGCCGGCCATCGACCCCGAACCGCTGGCCGGCGACCCGGGGTTCGACCTGTGGCCCGCGCTGGACAGCCGCTGGGCCGAGGTGGTGGTCCCGGGCGGGGTGACCCGCACGGTGTTGCGCCGCTTCGACCAACTGACCGAGGTGCTCGACCTGGACCGGCAGCGGGCCGCCGGCTGGACGCTGGGCCGCATCCTGCAGAACGCGCTGTGGGACATCGAGGACGGCAACGCCGCGCTCGATGTCGCCCAGGTCGCCCTCGCCGACGTGCTGCTTACCGAGGTGCTCGGAACGGGCCGTCCAGGGCCGCCCATTGCAGCAGCATGATCGTCTTGGCGTCGGCGATCCGGCCGTCCCGGATCATCGCGAGCGCCTCGGCGAACGACAGTTCGAGGACGGTGATGTCCTCCCCCTCGGCGGCGATCCCGCCGCCGGCCGTGGCGGCGGTGCCCGGGTCGTAGGGGGCGGCGAAGAAGTGCACCCGTTCGGTGACCGAACCGGGGCTCATGTAGACGTCGAAGACGTGCTCGGGTTTCCCGACCACATGCCCGGTCTCCTCGGCCGCCTCACGGCGGATCGCCTCCTCGGGGCTGTCCCCGTCGAGCAGCCCGGCGGCGGTCTCGATCAGGAGTCCGTCGGGATGGCCGTTGACGTAGGCGGGCAGCCGGAACTGGCGGGTCAGCAGTACCGTTCGGGGCTCGGCGGCGTAGAGCAGGATCGTCGCGCCGTCGCCCCGATCGTAGTTCTCCCGCTGCTCACGGCTCCAATGGCCGTCGGCGTGCCGGAAGTCGAACGTGGTCTTGCGCAGCACGTACCAGTCGCAGGACAGCACCTCGACGTCGCGGATCCGCACCCTCGGGTTGCCGGTCAGGTCGCGGCCGTAACGATCCAGACCGGTCCGGCCGCGCCGGTCGGGGATGTCGATGCCCTCGGTCATCGGGTGGTGGGGTGGTGGTCGGTGACTGCCTGGACGGGCCGCATGGTGACTCCTCGCATCGAACCCGAGTGGGTGCCTGGGGCCCTGGGGCTGGGGGTCGGGCCCACAACAGTGTCGATGTTCGGGTCGCGGAGTGCGGTCACGGAGAGCGGGGGTCGGCAAAAAAGTTTCGCGGAGCCTGTCGATTCGGCCGCGGCCCGTTCGTCGTCGTCGTCGTGACGTAGGGCAACCCGCCGGGGTCCTACTCGTCGGCCTCGCCGAGGAATTCCATGCCGTCCAGGACGGTGACCACGACCACCACCATGACCCCGCGCAGCACGCCGTACTCGATCAACAGTGCGGGTGCGACCATCGCCTGCCGGGTGTCGTCGTCGGGGCCGATCGGGGCGGACGCCTTGGTGTAGGGGTCCCGGGCGAGGACCCGGAGCGCCTTGGCGAGTTGCTCGCGGCGCTCGGGCGGGAGCGAGTCGCGGACGGCGGCCGCGGTCTCGGTGTACTCCACGCGGTACGGGCCGCTCGGATGAGCCTTCACGGTGCGACGGTAGCCGGTGCTCGGCGCGGAATCCAGATCGGGGCGGGATCTTGAAGGGGGCGGACCGGTCATCGGGCGCCCGATTGTCAAGGATCGACGCGCGGGCGACTACGACCGATCCGGTCGGTCGTCCTCGGCGGCGGGCGGGTGTGGCCGGCAGCGGCGGTACTGCTGGGTCTTCCTGCGGTCCCGGACCACGATGCCGCCGGCGCGCAGATGCTCCCGGGCCTGCTCCGCCGCGCCGGGCTGCTTGTCGGCCAGTGCATGCTTACGGGCGCGCAGCAGGGCGTGTTCGGCGTCGTCCAGGTCGGGGGTGCCGTCCACCCACGGGGTGAACTCGGCCTCGTGTGGATCGGTGGTGCCGGACCAGGGATAGTCGAACCGGGTGAAGGCGTCGCGCAGTCGCTCGGTCGGCAGGTCGGTCGCGCGAATGCGAACGAGTTCGATTTCGGCGGTGTCGAGCGCGACCAGGTCCTTGCCGTCGGTGAACACGGCGTCCACACGATCCCGGCGCACCTGCAGGCCGGCGCCGTCTCGGCGGATGGTGAAGTGGCCCGGGGTCACGGTCACCACGGGACTTTCCCGGCGGGCGACCGACGCCATCCACGCGCCGACCGCGGCGCCGAGACCGGTCAGCACCGGTACGGCCCACAACGTCGGCAGCCGGGCGGCCAGGCGCAGCGGGGCCGGGGCGGAGCCGCTGAGGTCGGTCAGTTGGCGGACGAGCGGGCTGATTCCGAATCCCGCGCCGAAACCGACGAGCGCGGTGCCGACGCCGATCAGCCACAGCCACACGCGCGGCATCCTGATCGTGACGGCCTGCTCATCGCCGGCGGTGCTCGGGCCCATCGTGTCCCCTCGTTCCCTTCGTTCTGTTCGGTACGGGCGTTTTGCTCGATATGGGTGCTTCGTCCGGCGCGGATGCTGCTTCGTTCGGAGTGGGTGCCAGATAGCGGGCGACGGTGCGGCGCAGTGCGGGTGTGTCGTCGCGGTCCGGATCGGCGTTCAGGTATACGGCGTCGACCACGGATCTGATCCAGCCGGCCGCCTCGTTCGGGTCGAGCGCCGCGTCGACGGTGCCCGCGGTGATCCCGCGCGCGATCAACGTGGCCAGACCCTCCTGTACCACCCGGGCGGTCCCGGTGATCACCTCGACCAGCTCGGGATCGCGGCCGACCTGGCGCAGCAGCTCCACGAGCAGGCCCGCCGCGCTCGGCTCGCGGGCGTCCGCGGCCAGCTCGGTGACCAGGTCGACGATCGCGTCCGCCGGGTGTTCGGCGTCGGCGAAGCGGGCGATCAGCGCGCGGGATATCGGCAGGTCCCGTTCGAAGACGGCTCGGAAGACGGCACGTTTGTCCGGGAAGTAGTAGAAGACGCTCGCCGCACTGAGGCCCGCCGCGCGGGCGATGTCGGCGACGGTGGTCGGCTCGTACCCCTGCTCTGCGAACAACCGGCCGGCGGCGTGCGTGATCGCCTCGCGGCGCCTGGCGGACCGCTCGGGGTCGACGGTTCGGGCCACCGGGGCACCTTTCCATAACTGATTGGTCAGTCAGAGAATAGCATCGCAGCCGGCCGGCTCGACCTCGGGCTTTGCCTCGGCGTCCCCTTCGTGTTCGGCGAAGTAGTCCTCGTAGACGGCGACTTTGTGGTTGATCAGGTCCAGGCAGCGGTGCAACTCGGCGATCCGCTCGCCGATTCGCGACTGGTGTTCGCGCAGCAGGGCCAGGCGTTCGCGCTCGTTGCCGTCGCCCGCGCGGGCCAGGTCGGTGAGCCGGCGGATGGCCGGGATCGGCATGTCCGACGCGCGCAGGATCGCGCACAGGTTGAGCCAGTGGATGTCGTGTTCGGCGTAGATCCGTCGGCCGCCGGGGCCGCGGCGGACCGGGTTGGCCAGGATGCCCTCACGTTCGTAGAAGCGCAGCGTGTCGATGCTCAGGCCGGTCCGAGCGGCCACCTCGCCGATGCTCAGCTCGCGGGTGCCGCCATCGCCGCCGTTGTCGCCGTTGCCTCCGGTGCTGCCGGTGCCGTCGTGGTCTGTCTGGTTGTCCGTCACGCGCCTCAGGATGGGACTTGACCTGGAGTCGAGTCCAGCTCGTAGCGTTCCGGTTGCCGACGCGGCCCATCCGGCCCGGGACCCGGCACATCCGCACGGTTCCGCAACGTCGCAAAGTACAGAACAGAAGGAGCGTCGTCATGCGCTATCGCCCCCTGGGTGGTACCGGGATCCAGGTCAGCGTGCAGGCCCTGGGCACGATGATGTTCGGGGCGGTCGGCAACCCCGACCACGAGGACTGCGTGCGGATCGTGCACGCCGCGCTCGACCACGGGATCAACTTCGTGGACACCGCCGACATGTACTCGGCCGGCGAGTCCGAGGAGATCGTCGGCAAGGCGTTGCAGGGCCGCCGCGACGATGTGGTCCTGGCCACCAAGGTGCACTTCCCGTTGACCGAGGGGGTCAACCGGGGCGGCAATTCGCGGCGTTGGATCGTGACGGCGGTCGAGGACAGCCTGCGCCGGCTGCGCACCGACCGGATCGACCTCTACCAGGTCCACCGGCCCGACGAGTCGACCGACGTCGAGGAGACCCTGTCGGTCCTGACCGACCTGGTGCGACAGGGCAAGATCCGCGCGTTCGGCTGCTCGACCTTCCCGGCGGAGGACGTGGTCGAGGCGTATCACGTGGCCGAGCGGCGCGGCCTGCAGCGGTTCCGGACCGAGCAACCGCCGTACTCGATCCTGGCCCGCGGCATCGAGTCGTCGGTACTGCCCGTATGCGAGCGGCTCGGCATGGGCGTACTGACCTGGAGCCCGTTGGCCTCCGGCTTCCTGACCGGGAAGTACCGCAAGGGTGGCCCGATCGACCTGACCAGCGGCCGGGCCGCGCTCGTCCCCGGCCGGTTCGATCCGACCCTGCCGGTGAACGCCACCAAGCTGGACATCGTCGAGCAACTGGTCCGGCTGGCCGACGAGATCGGCTGCACGTTGCCCGAACTCGCGGTCGCCTTCCCGGCCGCACACCCGGCGGTCACCTCGGTGATCATCGGGCCGCGCACGATGGAGCAACTGGAGGCGGCGGTGCGCGGCGCGGAGCTCGTGCTGGACGACACGGCGCTCGATCGGATCGACGAGATCGTGCCGCCGGGGACGAACGTCTACCACCCGGACGGCGCGTGGGTCCACCCGGCCCTGGCGCGGAGCGCGGCCCGGCGGCGGCCGATGTGGGAGCGCGCGGCGGGCTGAGGTCACGCGGTGCGCGTCGCCTGCCGGCCGCTGCGCGTCGCCGGGCGGCCGTCGCCCGTCGCCGGTCGCCGGCCGCCGGTCGCGCGTCGGCCTTCGTCGCCGACTCGGGCCCGGACTCGGACACGGCGGGAACTTCCGGGACGTTGGGCGCGACTGACTCCCCGGGTCCGTTGTTTGCGGACCGGTCATCGGGACTCAAGGGGAGCGAAACTGTGCGGGCGAGCAAGATGTGCGGCGTGGTCGCCGTGGTGGCGCTGTTCGCGGCGGGATGCGGGGGCGACTCGGACGACACGACCGGCGCCGGCTCGGGCTCGACCGCTGCGGCCTCGGGGCCGGCCGGCGCCGGTACGGCCGGCTTCCCGGTGAAGGTCACCGACTGTGCGGGCGCCGAGATCACGTTCACCCAGGCACCGAAGAAGGTGGTCACCAGCAACGCCTCCAGCCTGGAGATGTTGTTCTGGCTCGGCGCCGGCGACCGGGTGATCGGCACCGGCTTCCCGCCGGGCAAGGGCACGATGCCCGCGCAGTTCGCGGCCCAGGCGGAGAAGGTCAAGGTCCTGGGCGACATGGTGATCCCCAAGGAGCAGCTGCTCGGCTCGGGCGCCGACCTGTACATCGACACCTTCGCCGACATGGGCGGCATGGGTGCGATGGGCGCGGGTCCCTCGCCGAAGGAGTTCGCCGCCGCCGGGATCAAGCACATCTACCTCAAGTCGACCGCGTGCGCGAGTAAACGCTCCGGGGCCCGGCAGGACCTGGCCGAGGTCGAGGCGGACATCAAGCAGCTCGGCGCGGTGACCGGGACCTCCGCCAAGGCCGAGGAACTGGTCGCGGGCATGGAGCAGACCCTGGGTACGGTGCGGACCGCGCTGGCCGGGGTGCCGCAGGATCGGCGGCCGACGTACTTCTTCTTCGACTTCGACGCCGGTACCAAACAACCGATCGCGATCTGCGGCAAGCAGGTCGCCAACGCGGTGATCACCCAGGCCGGTGCGCGCAACGTGTTCGCCGACTGCGACGGCGACTACAAGCCGGTGCCCTGGGAGGACGTGGTCGCCAAGAACCCGGACTGGATCCAGGTAGGCGTGCGGGACAAGGGCAGCGTGGAGGCCAACGCGAAGGCGTTCGACGAGGCCGAGAAGTTCCTGCGTTCGTTCGACGCGACCAAAGGGCTGAATGCGGTCAAGGACGGCAAGTTCGTCCGGATCGGCTCCGAGCGGACCACCATCGCCGGGGTGCGCAACGCCGATACGGTCCGGCAGATCGCCGGTACGATCCACCCGGACCTGGTCAAGCCCACGCCGGCGGCGGGGTAGATCCGGATGGTTTCGGTATCCGAGCGATCCGAGCCGGGGAGCGGGCGGCGCGGCGCCGAGGCGGCTGCGGCCGGCGGGGACGGTGTCCACGGCCCGCGTGCGGTGCGTACCGCTTGGGTGGTCGCCGTACTGATCGTGCTCCTGGTCGTCGCGTTGACCTCGGCGGTGTCGCTGGGGTCGGTGGACATCCCGATCGGCGAGGTCTGGTCGGTGGTCGGGCGACGGCTGACCGGTGCACCGCCGGAGGCCGGTACGCGGGACCTGATCGTCTGGCAACTGCGGCTGCCCCGCGCGCTGTTGGCCGCGGTGGTGGGGGCCGGGCTCGGGCTGGTCGGCACCGCGGTACAGGCGCTGGTACGCAATCCGCTCGCCGACCCCTACCTGCTCGGCATCTCCCACGGCGCCTCGCTCGGTGCGATCGCGGTGATCGTGCTGGGCGCGAGCACCGGCGGGCTGCTCGGCCTGGGCCTGTCCGCGTCGGCGTTCGCCGGCGCGCTGGCGGCCTTCGCGCTGGTGTGGGCGATGGCCCGGCGCGGCGGCGGGTTCTCGCCGCTGCGCCTGGTGCTCGCCGGGATCGGGGTGGGCCAGTTCCTGTCCGGGTTCACCAGCTTCCTGGTCCTACAGGCGGGCGACGCGCAGCAGACGCGCGGGGTGTTGTTCTGGCTGATGGGCAGCCTCAGCGGGGCCCAGTGGGACCAACTGGCGCTGCCCACCGCCGCCGTCGTACTCGGGTTGCTCGGCTTGCAGGCCCGGGCGCGCGCGCTCAACGCGCTGCTGATGGGCGACGAGACGGCCGCCGGCCTTGGGGTGGACGTGGCCCGGCTGCGCCGCGAACTGTTCGCGGTCACCAGCGTGTTGACCGGCGTCCTGGTCGCGGTGTCCGGGGCGATCGGGTTCGTCGGGTTGATGGTCCCGCATGTCTGCCGGCTGCTGATCGGCGGCGATCACCGCCGACTGCTGCCGGTGTCCGCGCTGTTCGGCGCGGTGTTGCTGGTCGCGGTGGATACCGTGGCCCGGACCGCGGTGAGCACCCAGGAACTGCCGATCGGCGTGGTCACCGCGGTGATCGGCGCACCGGTGTTGCTGCTCCTGCTCGACCGACGACTGGAGACCCGATGAGCGGCCGGGGCGGGTCGGCGGCGGATCCGACCCGGATCACCATCGAGGAGCTGCGGGTCACCCTGTCCGGTCGGGATGTGCTGGCCGGGGTCGAACTGATCGCGGCCGGCGGCGAGATCACCGGCCTGGTCGGGCCGAACGGCAGCGGCAAGTCGACGCTGCTGCGCACGGTGTACCGACACCTCAAGCCGCAGGCGGGTCGGGTCCTGCTCGGCGATCGGGACCTGCGGTCGATGACGCCTGCGGCGGCGGCGCGGCATGTGGCGGCGTTGCCGCAGGAGCGGGAGAACGACTTCGACTTCACGGTGCGCGAGGTCGTGGCGATGGGACGTACGCCGTACCAGAAGGCGTTCGCCGGGGACAGTGCGGCCGACCGGGAGGCGGTGCTGATCGCACTGGTCCAGGCCGGGGTGGCGGCGCACCAGGGGCGGCGGTTCGCCACGCTGTCCGGCGGCGAGCGGCAACGGGTGTTGCTGGCCCGGGCGTTGGCCCAGGAGCCGGATGTCCTGGTGCTGGACGAGCCGACGAACCACCTCGACGTCCGGCATCAGGTCGAGCTGCTGGCGCTGCTGCGCGCCCAGGATCGGACCACGTTGATCGCGCTGCACGACCTCAACGCGGCGGCGTCGGTGTGTGATCGGCTGCACGTCCTGCACGAGGGCCGGTTGTGCGCATCCGGCACACCGCGCGAGGTGCTGACCCCGGACCTGCTCGCCGAGGTCTTCGGGATCCGCGCGGTGGTGCTGGAGCATCCGCTGACGGGCGATCCGCTGATCGCGGTCGACCACCGAACCCCGGCGGGGACGGGCGCGGTGGCGGGGGCAGGGGCGGTGGCGGACCCGAAGGTCGTGCTGAACGAGCTTCGGTAGCCGTCGAGGGTCGTCGCTGCGGGTGGCGGGTGGCGGGTGGCGGGTGGTGGCGGGTGGTGGTCGGCGGTGCCGGCGGTTCCCGGGACGGGGCGGGGGTGCTCAGGTCGGGGGCGTCGGCGTCGGCGTCGGCGGTGGCGGGGTCGAGCCCGGGCCGGGCAGGACGTCGACGTCGCCCGCGTGCATCGGGCGGTCGCAGTGCGAGCAGTGCAGGTCGACCTGGGCGATCTCGCCGCAGGCGTGGTGCCGATAGAGCACCGGCGGGCCGGCCGCGCCCGCCGTCCAGCGATCGCCCCAGCGCACCATCACCAGGAGCAGGTCGCACAGTTCCAGGCCCTTGGCGGTCAGTACGTATTCGTGGCGCAGCGGTCGATCCGAGTAGACGCGGCGCTCCAGGACGGCGCTCTCGACCAGCCACTTGAGGCGCTCGGCGAGCACCTTGCGGGAGATGCCGAGGTCCTGCTGGAGCTGCTCGAAGCGGGTCAGGCCGACGTAGATGTCGCGCAGGATCAGCGGCGACCAGGGTTCGCCGATGACATCGAGGGTGCGGGCGATCGAGCAGGCCATGCCACCGAATTGCGTGCGTTGCATCGGACGAGTCTAGACCAGAGGGTTCCCTGAGGGAACGGGGTGCTGCTAGCGTCTGACGAGTCAGTTCCTTTAGGGAATGTAGGGGCGCTCGGATGCCCGGATGCCCGGATGCGCGGTGCGTGCCTGCATGACTGCATGGATGTGTGGCTGCATGGATGTGTGGAGGTCGTGATGAGTCGTCCCGAGGTCGTCTCGGCAGGGGAGTGGCAGGACGCGCGGGCAACGTTGCTCGTCAGGGAGAAAGCGCTCACCCGCGCACTGGACGCGCTCGCGGCCGAGCGCCGCCGGTTGCCGATGGTGCGGATCGACGGCGCGTATCGGTTCGAGGCGCCCGACGGCACGGCGACCGATCTGCCGGGCCTGTTCGACGGGCGGCGCCAACTTGTGGTGTACCACTTCATGTTGGCCGCCGGGCAGTCCCGGTTGTGTCCGGGTTGTGCGTCCTTCACCGACAACATCGCCGACCGGTCGCACCTGAACGCCCGGGACACGACGCTGATCCTGCTGGCGCGTGCCCCGCAGGCGGACATCGAGCCGGTGCGGCGACGGATGGGCTGGACGGTGCCGTGGTACTCGTCCGGAGGCAATGGCTTCGAGGACGAACTGGGCTTCGGGCACGGCTTCGGATTGAGCGTGTTCCTGCGCGACGGTGACGAGGTGTTTCGGACGTACTACACCGACGGTCGTGGTGTGGACCGGCTGCGCTTGGACTTCAACCTCCTCGATCTGACTCCGTACGGGCGGCAGGAGGCGTGGGAGGACTCGCCGACGGGATGGCCGCAGGACCCGACGATGAGTTGGCTGCGAGTCCGCGACGAGTACGCACCGGTGGGCGGCGGCGCCGGGTGCGTCGGGTGCGGGTAGCCGCGCGCTTGGCCGATGTCCGAAGTCCGATGTCCTCTGTCCGATGTTCCCTGTCTGCTCGACCTCCCTGCTGTTCGAGTCGAGTCGAGTCGATTCGATCCGTCGCCCGACCGGCCGTTCGACTTCCCCAACCCTTTGTCGTTCGTCCTCCTTCGACCCTTTGGAGTAGCCATGGCCCGCACGCTGACCGCAGTCGAAGCCGAGTCCTTCCTGGCCGAGACACGTGTTGCCGTGTTGAGCGTCGCCACCGACGGCGCTCGGCCGCCGCTCACCGTCCCGGTCTGGTACGCCTACCGACCGGGCGGTGAGGTCACCTTCTTCACCGGTACGCAGGGGCGTACCGCGCGCAAGACCCGACTGCTCGAACGGGCGCGCGCGTTCAGCCTGTGCGTCCAGCAGACCGACTACCCGTACAAGTACGTCACCGTCGAGTGCACGCTGCTCCGGGCCGATCGTTCGCCCACGTTCGAGGAGGTGACCACGATCGCCGGCCGCTTCCTCCCCGAGGCCGACGCGCACGCCTTCGCGCAGGCCGAACTCGCCGACCCGACGGGGACGTTCACCCTGTTCACCGCCCGCCCGGATCGGTGGCTGAGCTTCGACTTCGCCGCCGACGACCGGCGCGGCGACGGCGGCTGAGGTCGAGGGTCGGGCCGCCGTCCGCCGGCCGGCGTGTTTTCCCGCGAGCGGGGTGGTTCGGGTCAGGCCGCGAAGGTGACCTCCGGGTAGATCGGGCTCGGGCCGTCGAGGAGGGGGTCGGGGGTGGCGCGTAGGTGGCGGTCGAAGAAGGCGGCGACGTAGGCGCGGGTGATGGTGGCGGCTCGGACTCCGGTGAGGGTGCCGTATTGGAGGGCGGCCTCATCCGGTGGGATGTGGTCGCGGACGCCGAAGCCGTCGATGATCCACGGTTTGTCCTCGAAGGACAGGTGGCCGGCGCCGGTCACGTTCAGGCGGCGCTTCCAGCCCGTGAAGCCCGGCCAGGCGTGATCCCAGTCGATGCCGCCCTCGGTACCGGGGAGTTGTCGGGTGCCGAGGAGCAGTACGGGGCGGTCGAGTTCGGGGCCGGGGGCGGGGGCGCGGCCGGGGCTGGTGCCGGTGCCGGGGGCGTCGGTATCGGAGTCGGAGTCGGAGTAGGACTCGGTGTGGAACGAGCCGTCCAGGTTTGCGGCGGCGGTGATGCGTGGGTCGTCGCGCATGGTGCGGATCGCGCTCGTGCCGCCGATCGAGTGGCCCGCCACGCCGATTCGGGCGCGGTCGACGAACAAGCCGGTGTCGGGGCCGGTCAAGCGGTCGAGGACGAACCGCAGATCCGCCGAGCGGGTGTCCAGGATCGACGGGCAATCCCGACTCGCGCCCGGCAGGCACGGCTCGATCCGCCCGTCGGGGAACTCCACGGCGGTCTCGTGGGTATGGTCGACGGCAGCCACGACATAGCCGCGCGAGGCCAGGTCCTCGGCGAGCGCGGTGAGCGTGACACGGCTCGCGCCGAAGCCCGGGGACAACAGGAGCAACGGCCGGGCGCCGGGGGCGGGCCAGGCGTCGGGGATCGTGTGGGTGCCGAGCCGGGCCGGCGCGGGATCGCCGAACAGGGCGGTGGACAGCGTCTCGGACGCGTATGGCGCCTTCGGGCCCCTGGCGGACAGCGCCGGATAGCGCACGGAGACCATGAGTTCGCGCGGCCCGGGTGGCTGCGGGTGCCAGGGGTCGTGGCGGCCGGAATCCACCAGGTGCAGCGTCCTGCCGCCGATGGGTCGATGTCCCGTGGGCGTGGGGGCGTCCGGGGCGATGGGCGGTGCCGGTGCGACCGATTCGGCGGCTGCTATCTGCGACTGCGGGGCGAGCAGGGACAACGACAACGACAGGGCGAATGAGGCGGCGGCTCGCCGCGAGAGGCTGTTCGACATGTAGCCCACCGTAACCGGCCGTTGACATGACGTCATCAGCTCGTGGGCGTAAACCTCGGCAGTTCCACTGCTTCGGGTGAAGTAGCTGGCGGTACTCCCGACCCCGGACCGGTCAGCCGGCGACGGCGAGCGGCGTCGGGACGATGTCGAGCCGGGTCAGCCCGTTGATCATCAACGACGCGATCGGGGGCGGCGGTTGTTCGGGGTGCGCGAGGGCCAGGTGGGGGAGGCGGTCGAACAGGGTGGTCAGCGCGATCCGGGTCTCCAGCCGGGCGAGATGCGCACCCAGGCAGAAGTGCGGACCGTAGCCGAACGCGAGATGAGCCTTGTCGGCGCGGGTCGGGTCGAACAGGTCCGGATCGTCCGGGTGCAACTCGGGATCCCGACCGGCCGCGCCGAAGGCGATCATGATCGGCTCGCCTCGACGGATGACCACACCCTCGCCCAGGTCGATGTCCTCGATCGCGTAGCGCAACGGCAGATACGTCACCGGGCCCTGGTGGCGAAGGGCCTCCTCGATGATGTCGTCCCAGTCGACGGCCGTGGTCCGGAGTCGCTCGATGTGCTCGGGACGGGCCAGCAGTTCGGACAGCGCGTTGGTGATCAGATTGACCGAGGTTTCGTAGCCGGCGCCGAGCATCAGGAAGAGCGCGTCGAGGAGCTCCTGTTCGGTGGCGGGTGCCGCGCCGTGCTCCCGGTCCGGCTCGACCGGGGCGAGCAGGTCGCTGGTCAGGTCGGCGCCCGGATATTGCTGCTTGTGGTGCAGCAACTCGACGAGCCGGGCCCGGAGTTCGAGCCCTCGGGCGACGGCCTCGGCGGGCTCGACCCCGGTGTCGACGATCGCGTCGATCGCGTGGCCGAGGCGCGGGCGCAGTGGTTCGGGTACGCCGAGCAGGTCGCAGATGACGGTCATGGTCAGCGGCAGGGCGAGGGCTGCCCGGATGTCGACGGGTTCGCCCGGCGGTACGGCGGCCAGCACGTCGATCAGCCGATCCGCCGTCGCCTGTACCTGCGGACGCATCCGCTCGACCCGCCTGGGCGCGAAGGACGGCGCCACCCGGGCGCGCCGCCGCCGGTGCTCCTCGCCGTAGGTGTTCACGAAACCCTGCTGGAACGCGACCGGGGCCGGCGGCCAGCCCTCCGGCAGGTCGGCGAACCCGGGCCAGTGCCGCCGGAAGTCCCGGGAGACCCGGGGATCGGTGGTCAGCGCCCGGATCACCGCGTGCCGGGTGATCGACCAGGCCCGGACGCCGCCCGGGAGTTCGACCCACACGGCCGGCCCCCGCGCCCGCAACCCGGCGGCCTCGGCGTGCGCGGCCCGCGCGGTGGGATCGAGAACCGGGCACCGATGATCGGGGTTCGCCGACATCCTGACTCCCGTCGAGAGAAACGTGCGGGGGTGGCGCGTGGCGCGGCGGTGCCTCTCCCTTCTACGCCTCGACCGGGAACAAGACAACAGTGTCGGGGGCGGCGTCGGCGCGGATTCGGCGCGGATTCGGTGTGGCGCGTCGGGGGCGTGGCGCGAGTGGGGCCGGGCGGCACGCCTGATGCGGGGGATGCGGCCCGCGCCCGGAACGGGCATGCGGCGTCGGGCTGTTGCCGGTGTGCGTCGGGCCGGGCTGAGCCGAGTCCGGTCGCCGTCGGTGGGTGATTCGGGAGCGGTTCGGGGTCGAGGATGGCTCGGGCGCGCGGGGCTGATCCCGACGTTCGCGGTGGCGACGGTTGCGGGCTCGGTGCGGCGGGTCGTCCGGTCGGCGCGCCGGACTGGCTTGCTTGGTGGGTGGGTGGGTGGGTTCAGCGCAGGGTTGGTACCGCGCCGCCTTCGGTTCGGGTGAGGGTGGTGCCTGGGAGGGATTTGGTCCAGCGGGTGGTGAGGGATTCGAGGGTGTCGGCGGATGGTGGGGTTTGGCCCAGGCCGATTGCGTAGCGTGCGTGGGAGCCCGATTCGAAGGGGCGCGGCCAGGCGTGGGCGTCCGGGATGCCGGCCTCGTGGAGGAGGGTGAGCAGGGCCCGGATTCGACCGCGGAGGCGGCCGATGGTCGCCTCGAACTCCTGGGCCGGGGCGGGTAGTACGGTCAGCACGGCCCAGGCCGCGTGGCGGCGGTGCAGCGGAGGCGGTGCGACCAGGTCGGGCCATGGGTCGGTGCCGGCTTCCTCGGCGACGGTCAGGATCTCCCAGGCGCGGTACAGCTCTTCGGTCAGCAGGTCGCGGGAGCCGGGGCCGACCTGTTCGGTGCACAAGCGCATCGGGGTGGTCGGGGTCAGGATCGACACCGGTGTGCCGGTGGTCGCGATCGGCCGGCCGCCATGTGGGTCCAGGGTCACCGGCTTGCGCCAGTCCCAGGCGGCCCAGGTGGCGAAGAAGTCGCGGAGCAGGTCGGCGTCGGTTGGTTCGGTGGCCGCGATCGTGCTGCGGGCGGCCAGTATCGACCAGGCCACGCCGGGGAGTTGGCCGAACGGGGCGGAGTCCAGGCCGCGCGCCCGGGCCCAGGCCTTGACCTGTCGGGCCAGCGTGGCGAACCGCTCGTGCTCGGCGCCGACCGCGGCCCGGATCGTGTCCGCGTCGGTGACGGCGCTCAACGCGATCGCGGCCGGCTCGGTCGACTCGGTTCGCCGGGCCATCGCGTCGGCCGGGGCGATCCGCCCGGTGCCGACGAGGACAAGATCGACGCCCAGTTCGCCGACGGCCAGCCGCAACCCCGGTACCCGCGCCCCGAGTACCGGCCGCAGGCCGACCGCCTCCGGCAATGCCGCGCCCACGCGCGCCGCGACATCGGCGAGGTCGATCGTTCCGGGCAGTGCCGCCACGAGGTCGAGATCGGCGCCGGCGAGCGCGCACCCCATCCGCCGCGAGCCGACCACCGACACGACTCCGTCGCCCAGCGCCCCGGCGATCCGCCGAGCGATTCGCCGGGCCAGGACCTCCTCCTCGGCGGCGGGGACGAGGCCCGCAGCGCCGATCTCCCCCCGGCTCGGCCCGAGTTCGGACCGAGCCGAGGTCCGCCCGATCGCATCGGCCGCCGGCTCGGTGTCGGCTCGCGCCGCCCGGTCCGGGGAAGTGCCCGCTGCGCACGCCGAGTCGGCGAGGTGGGTCGATGGGTCCCGGAGCCAGTGGATCGTGCCGGTGGTGAGGTCGATCGTGGCTCGGGGGCGCATGGGTTCATCGGCGCGGCGGGACAGCAGGGTCAGTTCGCTGACCCGGGCGGACATCGGGGTCAGGTGCGCGGCGCAGTCGCCGGCGGTGTGCTGGGGGTTGCTGCTGCGGCCCAGGGTCAGGTGGGGGGTGTAGCCGTCCGGGCGGGCGCAGTTGGGGAAGTGGTCGGCGAAGGTCTGGTGGAGTCGGGCCCAGGCATTGTGGTCGGCGGCGGCGGGGTCGAGCCAGACGGTGGCGTCCTCGCGATGGCCGAAGGTGTGTACACCATCGAGCCTGGCGGTGAACGCAGTTGCCCGGGTCGCCGCGGCGGCCAGCAGTGGGGCGGCCCGGTCGAAGTCGGCCTCGGGGACGAAGCCGAAGAGGATGTTGACGTGTGGTGGCCAGCGGTCGACCTGGGGATCGTGGGCGTGGCGGAGCGCCTGGAGTGCGGGCCACAGCCGCTTCGGGGGCAGCCAGGCCAGTGCGGTGCGGGCGGTGGGGGCTACGTCCAGGACGGTGTCCGGTGCCGGGTCGGTACTCGGGACCAGGTCGGTTTGCACGCCGAAGTGGTCCGATATGTATAGGCCGTCGGGGGTTGGGGTGTCGCCGTACAGCGTTGCCGTGTTCGAGCGCCAGGCGCCGGTGCGGAGCAGGATTCGATCCAGTCGGGCGGCGCGACCGGTGCGGGAGCCGATCGCGGCCAGCGGGTTGACCGTGGGGTCGAAGGTGGGCGTTTCGTCGGCGGCGCCGTGGATGTGCGTCCAGGCGTCGGCGAGGCCGAGCGCCGCGGCCGGTCCCGACGGGCCGTTGGTGCCGTCGTTGAAGTCGCCGACCACGACCAGGTCGCCCGGTACACCCGCCAACCCGTCGGCCAATGCCGCGAGTTCGACCCGTCGGCGACCCGGTCCGTCCGCTGCGTGGTCGCTGGTCAGGTGTGTGACGGCGAGCACGAGCGGCTCGGCGCCGGTGGTCACGGTGATCGCGGCGAGCGCCTTGTACGGCCCCAACGCATGCCGCGCGGCCTCCCGTACCGGCAGTCGGCTCAGCAACAACAGCCCGCTGTCGGCGATGTCGTGGCCGGCGGGGTCGGTGTCCATCGTGTAGGCCGCGCGCACCCACGGCTCGGCCGCGAGCAGCGCGACCAGGTCGGACTCGACCTCCTGGAGCGCGATCACGTCGGCATCGGCGGCGGCGAGCGCGGCGAGCAACAACGGACGGCGGCGCGCGGTGTCGATCCGCTCGCCGTCGTAGCGGTCCCACAGCGTGTTCCAGGTCAGCACGCGGATGTTGCCGACCGTGACGCCGGCGCCCGGCGGCGGTGCGGGGCGCCAGGCGGCGCGGGCCGGGTCGTACGTGTGGGGTTCGCGCGCGGTGAAGAACGGCGGGCGCAGGCGACGGGGATCGTGGGCCCGCCCGACCGCGCAGGTGTCGATCCGGTCCAGGCGGGTGGCCCGGTCCCACACCACCTCGCCGTCCGCCTCGATCCGCAACACCCGATGCCAGGGGATCTCGCCACCCGGGACGAACGCGGGCAGCGGGATTCGTTTGGGCGGTGCGCCGCGGCGGCTGACCTCGACGACGAACCGCGCGGGGTCGAAGCGGATATCCCAGCGCACCCGGTGGTAGATCTCCTCGCTGGTACGCATCACGCGTCCGCCGCGGTCAACGAGCCGGCGATGTCCTCGACCGTGCCGGTGCCGCCGATGTACCAGGTCCGGTGCGCCCGGCCCGGGTAGGGCGGGGTGAAGCGGCGGGCCTGAGCGCGCAGCACGGCCGCCGGGATCGGGTGCTCGCGGGTGGTGTTGCGGTGGGCCAACTCGGCCTCGGGGACCAGGAGTACGGCGTGGGTGAGCAGCGCGTTGCGGCGCTCGGCGATCGTGGTGATCGGGGTGCGCTGGTGGTTGTTGAGGGACGTGGCGTCCCACACCACCGTGCCGCCGGTGGCGAGGGCTTTGTCGAGGTCGGCCAGGGCCTCGCGCAGCACGTCGCCGTTGGCGGACTGGTCGGACCGGGCGCCGCGGGCCTCGCGGAGCGCGTCCAGGCTGATGTGGGTCGCTACGTCCGGGAGTTGGTGGGCGAAGGTACTCTTCCCGCTGCCCGAGCGGCCGATCAGGTGGATCAGGCGGGGGAAGTCGCCGGTCCAGTGCCGGCGGGTCGCCTCGGGCGGCATCGACCAGCCCTTGGCCCGTGCGTCCCGTAGTTCGGCCCAGCAGCGGTCGGCGGCGTCCGGGTCGAGACCGGCGAACGCCTCGCGGGCCCGGGTGCGCAGTCGGGCGAGCGGGGCTTCGTCGAGCAGGCCCGCGTCGGCGGCGATCAGGGCCGACCACTCGACCAGTTCGCGTTCGGCGGCGGCCTCGGGGTCGGTACGGCCGACCAGCGTCGCGGCGGCCACGGCGTGCAGGGCGCCGAGGTCGGCGGCGACCGCCAATCGGGCCAGGCCGAGCGGGCGTTCCTGATCCGGGAAGGGTCGGCGCAGGCGGGCCTGGAGGCCGACCAGGTCGGCGATGCGACGCGCGGTCGGCATGCCGAGGGTCGCGGCCAGGTCGGCGGCGAGGCCGGCGCGGTGCTCGGTGTGCAGCGCGGCGGCCAGGATGCCGGTGAGGCGTGCGTCGCCGGTGCGGCCGAGGATGTCGAGGCGGGCTGCCGCGTCGGACATCGCCTCGGCGGTGTGGGTGTCCTCGGCGATGCGGGTGGCGGGTTGGCGTTGGGTTTCGGGCTCGGGTTGGGGGTGGGGCGCGGGCTCGGGTTGGGATTTGGGCTCGGGTTGGGATTCGGGTCGGTTTCGGCCGATGGCGGCGAGTAGTGCGGGTGGGTCGGGTGGTGCGCCGGAACGTACGGCCCACAGGGCGGCTTCGGGGCCCAGGTCGTTCGGGACGACGGCGGCGTGCATCCAGTGGGTGTCGGTCTGTACGTGTCCGCGGCGCACCCATTTGGCGACTCGGCGGGCGAACTCGGCGCGTTCGAAGCCGTCGACGGAGCGGACCACGAAGCCTTCCTGGCGGGCCGGATCGAGCCGGATCGTGCGTAGGGCGCGTTCGTCGAACGGGCCGCGCCACAGGACCGGTGGGGTGGGGATGCCCACGCGGCGCAGGAAGCGGGTGGTGTCGTCCCACGGGAGGCAGTGATCGTCGGCCCAGACCGAGAAGGCGTAGAACCAGCTGGCGAGTTCGGGGTAGGCGATCGAGTGGCGGGCGTACATGTTCTCGCCGCAGATTCGCCAGTTGGGCGGGATCTGCGCGGCGATTCGGCCCTGGAGGCCCTTGACCCACGTGCGGGAGGGGTGGTGCCGGGAGTCGAGGGAGCGGGCGTGTAGGCCGTCGCGATAGAGCGTGGTGTTCTCGCCGTCGAGTTTTTCGGTGACGACGACCTCGAGGCCGTGGAGGGGGGTGAGGTTGGCGGTGCGGATGTCGTCGGGGGAGGCGCCGGGGGACCACGGGAGGTGTGGTGTGCGGGGGTAGTGCGTTCGCATGTCCCCTCCGGGGGCCTCGGGCTTCGGTGCCGGGCCGAGGGCCGTGGTGGCTTGGGTCGGCGATGGCTCGGGGCCGCCGGGCCCTGGTGGGCTCGGGTTGACGGTTGTCGGGGTTGGTGGCTGGTGCGGGGAGCCTTGGTCACTGTAGGAGGCGGCGAGGTGGTGGGCCATCGAATATCGGCTTGGCCGGGGCGGGTTGGGTTTGCCCGCCCGCCCGCCCCTTGACCGAACCGGCCTCCGGCCGAGGTGGCCTCAAACGCCGGCCGGGCTGGAGTTGGTGTGGCTTCGGGTTTTGGCTGCGGTTGGTTTGGCTGACGGGCCGGCCTTCGGCCGAGTGGCCTCAAACGCCGGCCGGGCTGGAGTTGTTGTGGTTCCGTTCGTCGGCTGGCCGCTGGCTGCCGGCCGGGCTGGGGTTGGTGTGGCTTCGGGTTCGGCTGCGGTTGG
>NZ_JBMHHY010000048.1:0-54632 GCF_049739465.1 Embleya sp. AB8 | reverse complement strand
CGCGCCTGCCGCGCTCGCCGCGCCTGCCGCGCTCGCCGCGCCTGCCGCGCTCGCCGCGCCTGCCGCGCTCGCCGCGCCTGCCGCGCTCGCCGCGCTCGCCGCGCTCGCCGCCGAGGCGCTGTGGTCCCGGGCACCTGTTGGCGGGGTTCGTGGTGCTAACTCTCGCGTGACCCCGTGGCAACAACGGCGTAACACGCGTCGGCGAGGCTCGGGGGATGGAGACAGGTGCGGGCGGTGGGCCGTTGGTCGGGTTCATCGTCGGGGTTACCGCGGCCCGGCGGCGGGAGGAACTTGTCGCGCTGCTCCAGGGGTTGGGCGCCGAGGTGGTGGACGTGCCCACCGTGCGGATCGTCGAGCCGGGGGAGGACCCGGTGTTGCGGCGGGCCACCGAGCGGGTGTTGGAGCGGCGGCTCGACTACGTGGTGGCCACCACCGGGGTCGGGTGGCGCGGGTGGTTCGGGGCCGCGGAGGGGTGGGGGCGAGGGCCTCGGCTCCTGGCCGCGTGTCGGGCGGCCGTCCTGGTCGGTCGCGGGCCGAAGGCCACTGCGGCGGTGCGTGCGTACGGATTACGCGAGGTGTACTCGCCCGGCTCGGACGCCGGCGACGAGCTGCTCGCCTGGCTGCTCGCGCGCGATCTGCGCGGCCGGCGGATCGCGGTCCAGGAGCACGGTGTGCCGTCCACGGGCCTGACCGACGCGCTGCGCGAGCGCGGCGCCGAGGTGCTGGAGCTCCCGGTCTACCGCTGGGGCCCGGCGGAGGATCCCGGCGCGGTGCGCCGACTCGTCGAGCAGACCGCGCGCCGCGAACTGCACGCGCTCACCTTCACCAGCGCGCCCGCGATCGGCGCGTTCCTGGACGTCGCCGACGAACTCGGCCGCCGCGCCGAGGCGTTGGCCGCACTGCGGGCCGACGTACTGCCGGTGTGCATCGGCCCGGTGTGCGCGCGTCCGTTCGCCGAGCAGGGCGTCGACGCGGTGTGGCCCGAGCGCGGCCGGCTCGGCTCGCTGGTGCGTACCATCGCCGAGACGCTCCCGGCGAGGGCCCGCCGGGAACCGGACACCGGCACCGAGCGCTGATCCCGCCGGGCCGCGCGGTCCGCTCCGGCACCGGGTGCGGTTGCCGGCCGGCCGTGGGTCCTCGAGCAAAGCGGTATATTTCCAGCGCGCGCTACCCCCCGCCTGGTAGGAGCCGAGGACCAACCCGCACCATGGCTGGGTGACAGGGGGTGAACACGTACCTTGATACGCATACGGAAACGCACACGGCTGTCGGCGGTCGTGCTGCTCGCCACCACCATGGCCGCCGCCGCGGCCTGCACCGGATCACCCGACACCGGCAAGGTCGCGGACACCGTGGCCACCGCCGGGTCGAGTTCGGCGCGGCTCGCCACGGACCCGAACAAGCCCGCCGCACCGGCCGGCGCCGGCCCGACCGCGGTCGGCGCTCCGCCGGTGGTCCCGCCCGCCGCCGCGGGCGACTCGCCCGAATCCGGCGCCTACGGGAGCGAACTGCTCACCCACATCCGCGCGACCGTGCACGGGAAGCATGTGACCCGGGTCCGGGTGGCCAGCTCGTACAGGGTCTACAAGGTCACGCTGGAAACCGACCTGGTACGCGGCAACGGTTCGAACGTGCAGGCCGAGGAGCTGGTCCGGGACCGCGCGGGCAAGCTGCTCACCGAGACCGCGCAGTGGGCGGAGGACCATCCGGCGTTGTGGGTGGGCGGGATCGAGATCCTCGACTCGGACCGGGACCAGATCGACTACCGGCTCGGCGCCGAGCGGGACGGCCGCAAACCGGCCGCGGACGACTACGGGGCCGCGATGCTGGCCGCGCTGCACACCACCCCGGAGGGGGTCCGGCTGCAGCAGGTCCGGCTGACCATGGACCACAAGGGCAAGTACGAGGTCGCGGTCGACACCGACCTGTCCTCGCACCTGCCGGGCGACTACTCGACCGAGGCCGCGCAGACGTTCAACACCGCGGCCCGGATGGTGCTCGCGGCGCAGAACTGGATCCGCGCGCATCCCGGCTTCGAGGTGGCGGCGCTGCGCGTGTACGACGAGGAGCGCGGGTTGATCACGATCAAGGTGGTCGACTGAGCGCGCGTCCCGGGCCCGGGCGGGCGACCCGGGAGCGGGCCGCCCGGCTGTCGGGAACGGTCCGCTCTGCGGCATGATCGGCGCGGGTCGGAGCACCGGTCGCGGGCAGGCCGATCGCATCGGATCCGGCTCGGATCGGCAAAACCGAAGCGGGGACAGGGGAGGAGGCGCCACGATGGCACGTATGCGCCAGAGCAGCGTTCCGTGGTGGCGTTGGCGGGCCCAGGTCCGCTCCGCGCTGCACATGTTCGGCGACCCGACGTTCCAGCGCGAGTGCTGGCTGGCCGGCCGCCCGGAGTACGGCTCGATCACCGACGCCGTCTATCGCCTCGTCGGCGACTCGTGGTTGGACCGCTGGTCGGCGAGCCGCTACGTCGGAGCACTGGTGGTGGACGCGGACGAGGCGGCGCTGGTGGACGCCGCGGTGGTGGAGATCCTGGCCGTAGTGCACGAGATCGGCGAGGACGCCCCGGCGCCTGCCTACCTCACCCACCCGCGCTGGCCGCAGGTGGTGGCCCGCTCGCGCGCCGCGCACGTCGCGCTGGCCACGGCGGACCAGGACGATCCGGACGCGGGCCCCGACTCGCTCGACGTATTGCGCATCCGTACCGGCGGGCGCTGACCCGCCTCGGACGTGGGATCCTGTACGACCGGCCGGCTCGCGCGACACGTCGACCGGGTCGCACACCCGGCCGCACATCGCCGCACATCGCCGCACATTGGGAAGAAGGGCGCGTCCATGACCGAGCAGACCAAGCCTCTCGACGGCGGCGGTAGCGGTAGTGGCAGCGGCGACGCCTCGACGGGCGGCGGTCAGTACGTACTGACCCTGTCCTGCCCGGACAAGCGCGGCATCGTGCACGCGGTGGCCAGCTTCCTGATGATGACCGGCTGCAACATCGTGGACAGCCAGCAGTTCGGCGACCGGGACACCGGGCTTTTCTTCATGCGCGTGCACTTCACCGCCGAGCCGGGCGTCGAGCTGGACGCGCTGCGGGCGGGCTTCACCGCGGTCGGCGCGTCCTTCCGGATGGACTGGCAGATCCACGACGGCGACACCCGGATGCGGGTGTTCGTGATGGTCAGCAAGTTCGGCCACTGCCTCAACGACCTGCTCTTTCGGGCCGGCATCGGGGCGCTGCCGATCGAGATCGTGGGTGTGGTGTCCAACCACCGCGACTTCGAGGAGTTGTCCCGCTCGTACGGCGTGCCGTTCCACCACATCCCGGTCACCCGCGAGACCAAGCCGGAGGCCGAGGCGCAGCTGCTCGCGCTGGTGCGCGAGCACGACGTCGAACTGGTGGTGCTGGCGCGCTACATGCAGGTGCTCTCCAACGACCTGTGCAAGCAGCTCGAGGGCCGGGCGATCAACATCCACCACTCGTTCCTGCCGAGCTTCAAGGGCGCCAAGCCCTACCACCAGGCGCACGCACGCGGGGTGAAGCTGATCGGCGCCACCGCGCACTACGTCACCGGCGACCTGGACGAGGGCCCGATCATCGAGCAGGAGGTCGAGCGGGTGGAGCACGCGGTCACCCCCGCCGGGCTGGTCGCGATCGGGCGCGACGTCGAGTGCCGGGCGCTCTCGCGCGCGGTCAAGTGGCACTCCGAGCGGCGTGTGCTGCTCAACGGGACGCGTACCGTCGTCTTCACCTGAGCGTCGCCGCGCCTCACCGGGAGCCGAGCACGAACGCCACCGAGCCGACGACGGCCGCGGCGATGCCGGCGAGCCAACCCGCCCGGGCGGCGCGCGGGAACTCGGTGCGTTCCAGCGGGCCGTCGCCGTCGAAGTCGCGGACCGCCGGCGGCACCCGCTGCCGCCGGCGGTCGCGGCCGAACAACACGCAGGCGACGGCGGTGATCCACGCGGCTACCCCGACGACGAACATGGATCGGGAATGTACGCCCGGGCCGGTCGGCTGTCACCGCGGCGCGCGGGGTGCGCGAGGGGCGCCCGGGCCGCCGGCCCGCTTCGACCGGAAAACCCTTTGCGGCGTGGCTCGTTGCCATGGCTTGATGGAGGCCGAGCCAGGATCGGACCTGTCACGGGTCCGGTCCCCGTAGGGAGAGGAGCGAGCCGGTGCGGTTCCGTGACCAAAGCCGACGCCCCGTCAGGTGTGTGTCGGCCCGCCGCGTGTAACCCCTGCTTCGCTTCCTGCTCCGCGGGTCCCGCAGTCGCCAACCCTGCGGCACCCGCCACCGGCTGCCCCCGTGGCGCACCCGGGCACACTACCCGGAGTGCGCCGGGGCAGCCGACCGAGACTTCTTCGAGCCGCCGCGCTCATGTCCGGCCGCTTAAACTGCACTCAGGAGAGTGACCCACCCATGTCGTACACCGAGGTTCCGGGCAACCGGGTACCGATTCGCATGTGGACCGACCCCGCCGCCGTCGAGGGCCAGGCCATGGAGCAACTCCGCAACATCACCACCCTCCCGTGGTTGCACGGCCTCGCGGTGATGCCCGACGTCCACTTCGGCCGCGGCGCCACGGTCGGCTCGGTGATCGCCATGCGCGACGCGGTCTGCCCGGCGGCGGTGGGGGTGGACATCGGTTGTGGGATGAGCGCGGTGAAGACCTCGCTGACTGCGGCCGACCTGCCCGACGACCTGTCCAAGGTCCGGTCGAAGATCGAGCAGGCCATTCCGGTCGGGACGGGCATGCACGGCGAGGCGGTCGACCCGAGCACGCTGTACGGGCTCTCCGCGGCCGGATGGAGCGAGTTCTGGTCGCGCTTCGACGATGTCGCGGACGCGGTGAAGTTCCGCCGGGAGCGGGCCATGAAGCAGATGGGCTCGCTTGGATCCGGGAATCATTTTGTAGAACTTTGTGTAGATATGTCCGATTCTGTGTGGCTCATGTTGCACTCGGGCTCGCGCAACATCGGCAAGGAACTGGCGGACCACCACATGTCGGTGGCCCGGTCGCTGCCGCACAACCAGGGCATCGTCGACCGGGACCTGGCGGTGTTCGTCAGCGACACGCCGGAGATGGCGGCCTACCGCTCCGACCTCTACTGGGCGCAGGAATACGCGGCGAAGAACCGGGCGATCATGATGGCCCTGTTCCAGGAAGTGATCCGGCGCGAGTTCCGCAAGGCTCGGGTGGGCTTCGAGGAGCCGATCAGCTGCCACCACAACTACGTCTCGGAGGAGACGTACGAGGGCGTGGACCTGCTGGTCACCCGCAAGGGCGCGATCCGGGCCGGCCGCGGCGACCTGGGCATCATCCCGGGATCGATGGGTACGCGGTCCTACATCGTGCGCGGCCTGGGCAACGAGGCAGCGTTCAACTCCGCGTCGCACGGCGCCGGCCGCAGGATGAGCCGCAACGCGGCCAAGAAGCGGTTCACCGTCGCTGACCTCGCCAAGCAGACCGAAGGCGTCGAGTGCCGCAAGGACTCCGGTGTCGTGGACGAGATCCCGGGCGCCTACAAGAAGATCGAGCAGGTCATGCGGCAGCAGCAGGACCTGGTCGAGGTGGTGGCGGAACTGCGCCAGGTGATCTGCGTCAAGGGCTGACCACCGGCCCGACGACGTCGAAGGCCCGCCCGGATTCGGGCGGGCCTTCGACGTGTCCCGGTCTTCGCTCACCGGCCGCGGCTGGTGCGGCCGAAGAGGATCAGGGCTCGGGCCAGGGCTGCGGTGGCGGCGGTGGCGGCCAGGGTTCGGGCGATGTTCCAGGCTATCCAGGTGTTTTCCACGTCGTTGCGGAGCTTGGCCGGGTCGGCGATCTTCGTCGGGTCGCCGGCGTCCTTGAGTTTGTTGTTCAGCGGGATGTTGCCGGCGATCGTGATCAGCAGGCCGAGGAAGGCCAGGGCGACGCCGGCGATGATCCAGCGGGTGAGGTCGGGGCGGGACAGGCCGCGGGATTTGACGATGGCGATGATGCCCAGGATCGGGGCGCCGAAGAAGCAGGCGAAGAAGACGGGGTTCTCGATGCGCTTGTTGACCTGCTGGAGGACGTCGATGAAGGTGCGGTCGTCGACGTGCGCCAGGCCCGGCATGATCGCGACGGCGAAGCAGAAGTAGACACCGGCGACCAGGCTCGTGGTGACGAGGGTGGCGCCCAGGACGGTGCCGAAACCGCGTGGTGTGGTGGGCTGTTGGAGCTGCTGCGGGTGCTGGTGCCGAGTGGTCGTCATGCCGGGTCCCCGTTTCGAGTGGTCGAGCCTTCGGTATCGCTGGGTCGGTGGGTCAGTGGGTCAGGGCGAGGGTCAGACAGGCCGCCGCCGCGATGGCGGACAGCGCGCGGACGTGGTTCCACCTGGTCCAGTCGGTCCGGTAGGCGGCCCAAAGGCGGTCCTCCGCCTCGGAGTTCGGCTCGACCCGGGCCAGCGCGTCGTTGCGTGGCACGTGGTAGCCGGCGGTGAGCCCGATCGCGCCGATCAGGTAGCTCAGCCCACCGGCGAGCAGGTATCCGGCGTACGCCTCGCGCCACGAGACGATCGCGGTGATCCCCAGGCCCACACACAGCAGCGCGGTGCCGAACAGGCCGGCCATGAACGGCGGGGTCACCGCTTTGACGTTGATCGAGCGCATCGCCGCGGCCCCCTGAGCCGCCGGCAGTCGGCCGAGGCCCGCCATCACGAAGGAGGAGAAGCCGAAGAAGACGCCGCCCATCGACGCGCAGCCCAGGGCCGCGACGAGGGTCAGTACGAACAGGGGGCCGCTCATGGTCACACCTTCCAGACACCGCGCTCGGCGGCGTCGTTTACGTAGTCGGAGAAGTCGCGAGGTGCCCGGCCGAGCGCCCGCCGTACGCCGTCGGCGAGGTGTGCGTTGCGCCCGTCCATCACCTCGCCGAACAGGAACGACAACAACTCGATCACCTCCGCGGGCACCCGGTGTTCGGCCAGAACCGCCGAGTATGCCGCCAGTGGAACCCGTACGAACGTGATGTCCCGGCCGGACGCCCGGGCGATCTCGGCGACCGCGTCGGCGAAGGTCAACAGCCGCGGACCGGTCACCTCGTAGACGTGGCCGGCGTGCCCGGCCTCGGTGAGCGCGGCGACCGCGACGTCGGCGATGTCCTCAACGTCGACGAACGGCTCACCCACATCGCCCACCGGCAGCGCCAGTTCGCCGCCCAGGATCGGGCCGAGGAACTCGCCCTCGTCGAAGTTCTGCGCGAAGAAACTGGCCCGCACGATCGTCCAGTGCGCGCCCGATGCGCGTACCCGGGCCTCGGCGTCCTGCGCCTCGGGCTCACCCCGGCCGGACAGCAGGACCAGGTGCTCGACGCCCTGCTCGGCGGCCAGTTCGGCGAACGCGCCGACCGCTTCGGCGCCGCCCGGGGCGGCGAGGTCCGGCTGGTAGGAGATGTACACCCGGTCCACGTCGCGCAGGGCCGGGGCCCACGTGGCCCGGTCCGCCCAGTCGAACGGGACGGCCGCCGAGCGCGAGCCGATCCGGACCGGACGGCCCAGCGCGGCGAGCTTGGCGGCGACCCGGCGGCCGGTCTTGCCGGTCCCGCCGAGCACGAGCGTGGTTTCGGCGGCTCCGGCGGCTCCGGCGGCTCCGGTGGCTTCGACAGTTTCGGTGGCTTCGGTGGCTCCAGCGGCCTCGGTGGAGTTTGCGAGGTGTTGTTCGTTCGTCGTCATGTGCTCTATTCAAGACCCGCGCGGTGAGACTGAACATCGCTGAAGCGCCCAATTACATGTTCGATCGTCTAGGATTTGAGCCATGGACGCTCTCGCGAGTCTGCTCAACGGGCCTCGGGCGCAAGGCGCCTTCCTGCTCCGGTCGATGCTGAGCCCGCCGTGGTCCATGCGGATCCACGACGAGGCGCCGCTGACCATCGTGGCCATGGTGCGCGGCCACGCGTGGATCGCCCTGGACCGGGGCGATTCGGTCCGGCTGACCTCGGGTGACGTGGCCATCGTGCGCGGCCCCGACCACTACCGGGTCTCCGACGAGCCGAACACGCAACCGCAGATCATCATCCACCCGGGCCAGCGCTGCTCGACCCCGGACGGGCGCGATCTGGCCAAGGAGATGGCCCTGGGCGTGCGCACGTGGGGGAACAGCGCGCAGGCCGAGACGATCATGCTGACCGGGACCTACCAGATGGCGGGCGAGGTCAGCCGCCCGCTCCTGGAGGCACTGCCCACGCTCGCGGTGATCCGGGCGGACGAGACGGGCTCCCCGGTGATCCCGCTGCTCGCCGACGAGATCGTCAAGGACGGACCCGGCCAGGACGCGGTTTTGGACCGGCTGCTCGACCTGCTCCTGATCGCGATGTTGCGCACCTGGTTCGCCCGGTCCGGGACGGACGCGCCGGGCTGGTATCGCGGTTACCGCGACCCGGTGATCGGCCACGTGCTGAGCCTGATCTACAACAACCCGGAACAACCCTGGACGGTCGCCTCGCTGGCCGGCGAGGCGGGCGTGTCCAGGGCCGCGCTGGCCCGCCGGTTCACCGAACTGATCGGCGAGCCGCCGATGACGTTCCTGACCGGCTGGCGCCTGGCGCTGGCCGCCGACCTGCTGTGCGACCCCACCACCACGGTCGGCGGGATCGCCGAGAAGGTGGGCTACGGCGACGCGTTCGCGCTCAGCACCGCGTTCAAGCGGGTCCGGGGGATGAGCCCGCGCGAACACCGCACCCGGGCGCTGCGCCGCGAGGGTGTGGGCATCGACGGATCGCGGCACCTGCTGGCCGGATCGGGCTGAGCACTACCCCCGCCCGCCGGGCGAGGGTGCGGCGAACCGCAGCCGGAACAGCGCCCCGCCGCCCGGCGCGGCCTCGGCGGTGAGCGTGGCACCGTGCGCCTCGGCGATCTGCCGGGCCAGCGCCAGACCGAGCCCGGAGCCCGGCAGCGCCCGTGCGGCGGAGGCGCGGTAGAAGCGGTCGAAGACGTGCGGCAGATCCTCCGGCGCGATGCCGGGCCCGTGATCGCGCACGGTGAGGTCGAGATCGGCGCCGAGGGTCACCTCGACCGGCCCGCCCGGCGGGCTGAACTTGGCCGCGTTGTCGAGCAGGTTCGACACCAGCCGGGCCAGCCGCGCGGGCACGCCCGAAACGGTTCGCGCGTCCGCGAGATCGACGAACTCGAAGGCCACGGACGGCCAGTGGTCCCGGGCCGCCCGGACGCAGTGTCCGACCAGGGTGCCCGGCCGGACCTGCTCGACCAGCGCCTGTGGCTCCTCGTCCCGGGCGAGTTCGATCAGGTCGTTGACCAGCCCGGTCACCTCGCGCAACTGTCGCTGTAGCGCGGCGCTCGCCCGGTCGCGTTGACCCGCCGTCAACCGGTCCGCCCGGCCCAGGAGTTCGGCGTTGGTGCGGAGCGCGGTCAGCGGCGTGCGCAGCTCGTGCGAGGCGTCCGCGACCAGCCGGCGTCGGGCGGTGACCGACTGCTCCAGCTCGCCGAGCATGGTGTTGAAACTCCCGGCCAGACTGGTCAGTTCGTCCGCCCGCCGACCCGGCGGCAGCTCGATGCGCAGGCTCGCGTCCCGGGTCGTGGCGATCCGCCGGGCGGTCGCGGTCAGCCGGGCGACGGGGGCCAGCCCGGTCCGGGCCACCGCGTAGCCCAGCCCGGCCGCGAGCAGGACACCCGCCGCCGCGACGGCCGCCATCAGCTCGCCCGCCTGCCGCACGCCCCGGTCCACGCCATCCGAACGCAGCGCCACCTGCACCGCCTTGCCCGGGCCGCCCTGGGTGGTCAACATCCGGGCGGACCGGCCGCCGACGGTGACCTTCGTATAGAACGCCCGACGCTCGCGGGCCGCGACCTCGCGCGTGGCGGGCTTGACCGGCAGTAGATACGGCGTCGCGGGGTCGGCCGCAGGATCGGCCGGCACGATCTGGGTGCACGGCGGCGCGGACAGGTAGGCACACTCGCCCTGGAGCACCCCCGGCGGATCGGTCCGGTGTTGTAGCTGCACCAGGGTGGCCTGCTGGGTCAGGCTCAGCTCCAGTTGGTGGACCAGCTCGTAGCGGATGATCGTGTACGCCGCCGCACACACGCCCAGCGCGACCAGCGCCACCGCGCCGGTACACGCGAGCGCCAGCCGGGTGCGCAACGGCCGCCGCCGGCGCCACCGCGCGTGCGCCCTCACCCGTGCCCCGGATCACGATCGAGCCGGTAGCCGACGCCATGCACGGTGTGCACCAGCCGCGGCTCGCCCGCCGCGTCGAGCTTGCGCCGCAGGTAACCGATGTACACGGCGGGCGAGTTGGAGTCGGGGCCGAAGTCCGCGCCCCACACCCGCTCCATGATCACCTCGCGCGGCAACACCTGGCCCGGGTGCCGTAGCAGCAACTCCAGGAGCGCGAACTCGGTACGGGTGAACTCCAGCGGCCGGCCGCCCCGCCGGCCGGTACGGGTGAGCGG
The DNA here is from genome assembly GCF_049739465.1 of Embleya sp. AB8. Taxonomy (NCBI): domain Bacteria; kingdom Bacillati; phylum Actinomycetota; class Actinomycetes; order Kitasatosporales; family Streptomycetaceae; genus Embleya; species Embleya sp. AB8. The sequence goes on along the minus strand of NZ_JBMHHY010000048.1, from coordinate 44,197 downwards.
GTCCACGGTCAGATCGCCGTAGGTGTAGCTGCGCTCGGCCGGCGGCTCGGGCGCCGCCCGGCGCAGCAGCGCGCGCAGCCGCGCGGTCAGCTCGTCCAGGGCGAACGGTTTGACCAGGTAGTCGTCGGCGCCCGCGTCCAGTCCGTCCACCCGGTCGCTGACCGAGTCGCGCGCGGTCAGCACCAGGATCGGCGTACGGTCGCCGAGCGCGCGCAACCGGCGGCACACGGCGAGGCCGTCCAGGACCGGCATCAGCACGTCGAGCACGATCGCGTCCGGCTGCCAGCCGGCCACCTCGCTCAGCGCGCTCGGGCCGTCGGCGGCGCCGCGCACGAGGTAGCCCTCGACCGCGAGGCCGTCCTCGACGGCGGCGCGTACTTCCGGGTCGTCGTCCACGACCAGCACCTTGGGGCCGTTGCTCATGGTCATGCGGCCAAGGTTCTCAAAAGGGACGCTTAGAACTCTCTTATCCCGGGCCGTGAGGCTGCGGTGTCATGCGCACAGGAGACCTGAAACACCTCGACGAAGGGTCCGGGGACCGGCCGCTGTCGGTGCTGATCGGGGCCGGCGGCACCGGCGGCCACATCTATCCGGGGCTCGCCCTGGCGGACGCGTTGCGCCGCGCTGATCCGAGAGCGGTGATCTCGTTCGTGGGCACTGCTCGCGGTTTGGAGACCCGGCTGATCCCGGCGGCCGGCTACCGGCTGCACACCGTGGAGATGATCCCGTTCGACGCGGCGCTCGGCCCGCGCCACTTCCTGCTGCCCGTCGCGCTGCTCGCATCCGGCCGCCGCTGCCGGGAGATCCTGCGCGCGCAGGGCGCGCAGATCGCCGTCGGGATGGGCGGCTACCCCAGCGCTCCGGCGATCGTCGGCGCCCGGTTGGCCGGCCTGCCGAGCGTGGTGCACGAATCCAACGCGGTGCCCGGCCGGGCCAACCGGTTCGCGGCCCGGCTGACCCCGCACCTCGCCCTCGCCTTCGACCGCACCCGCGACCACCTCCCCGCCGGCGTCACGGCCGAGACGGTCGGCATGCCCCTGGTCGGCGCGCTGGCCACGCTGGACCGGGCCGCGTTGCGCACCGAGGCGCGGGCCCGGCTCGGCGTACCGCGCGGCGCCCGGCTGATCCTGGTCAACGGCGGCAGCCTGGGCGCCACCCGGCTGACCGAGGCCGCCCTGATGCTGGCCGAGCGCTGGCGGGCGCGGACCGACGTACGTCTGCTGATCAAGACCGGCCCGACGGCGTTCGACGCGGTCCGGGCCGAGCTCGCGGACAGCCCGGTGGCCGAGGCGGTCGCCTACCTGGACCGGATGGACCTGGCCTACGCCGCCGCCGACCTGGTGATCTGCCGAGCCGGCTCGGCCACCGTCGCGGAGTTGGCCACGATCGGTGTCCCCGCCGTCCTGGTGCCCTACCCACACGCCCCACACGACCACCAGACGCACAACGCCCGGGTGCTCTGCGACGCCGGCGCCGGCCTGCTCGTACCGGACGCGGACTGCACCGGCGAGCACCTGGCCGGCCTCCTCGAACCGCTGCTCGCCGACCCGCTGCGCCTGGCCGCGATGGCCCGCCCGGTCGAGCCCGGCACGCACACCCACGCCGCCGACCGACTGGCCGCCAAGGTGCTCCGCACGATCGGCCGCACCGCCCACCCGATTCCCGAACCCGCCCAGCAAGCAAGGAAGATCGCATGACCGAGCAGACCGACCCGAAGCCGGACCCGACCACCACCGCCTGGACCGGCCGCACCGTGCTTGTCACCGGCGCGGAGGGCTTCATCGGCAGCACCCTGGTGGACCTGCTGCTCGAGCGCGGCGCCCGAGTGCGGGCTTTGGTGCACTACAAGCCCTACGCCGAACGCGGCCATCTCGCCGCCCACCTGGCCGACGACCGGGTGGAGATGCTCGCCGGCGACGTTCGCGACGCACACCGAGTCCTGGACGCGGTCCAAGGTTGCGACACGGTGTTCCACCTGGCCGCGCTGATCGGGATCCCGTACAGCTACCAGGCGCCGGAGGCGTACGTACAGACCAACGTGGTCGGCACCCAGAACGTCGCCGCCGCCTGTGTGCGGCACGGCGCGCGGCTCGTGCACACCTCCACCAGCGAGGTGTACGGCAGTGCGATCACCGCGCCGATCGACGAACGCCACCCGCTCCAGCCGCAATCGCCGTACTCCGCCTCGAAGATCGGCGCGGACATGATGGCGCTGTCCTACTGGCACGCCTTCGACCTGCCGGTGTCGGTGGTGCGCCCGTTCAACACCTACGGCCCGAGGCAGTCCGCCCGCGCGGTGATCCCCACCATCCTGGCCCAACTGCACGCCGGCAGCCGGGAGATCCGGCTCGGCTCGCTCACCCCGACCCGGGACTTCACCTACGCGACCGACACCGCCGAGGGCTTCCTGGCGGTCGCGCCGGCCGACGCCACCATCGGCGAGGTGATCAACCTGGGCACCGGCACCGAGGTCTCGATCGGCGAACTCGCCCGAGCCCTGATCCACGCCTCCGGCCGGGACGCCGAGATCGTGGTCGACCCCGCCCGCCTTCGCCCGCCCGGCAGCGAGGTCGAGCGGCTGCTGTCCGACAACACCAAGGCCCGCGAACTCGCGGGCTGGCAACCGCGGATCGACCTGGCCGAGGGCCTGCGCCGCACCTCCGCGTGGGTGGCCGCCAACCCACAGGCCTTCGCCCCGAACCGCTACCAGGTCTGACGCGTCGGCGGCGATTGTCGGTGCGAGGTGATCAACTTGGCCGGACCCGTCCACCGCACCACCAGGAGCCGAGCACGATGGCGGAGCACGCACCCGAGGCAGTCGTCCGGATCGAGCCCTGGTCGGCGGACGACCTGCCGCTGCTGCAGCGGATGAACGCGCCGGACATGACTGAGTACCTCGGCGGGCCGGAGTCGGAGGAGCAGGTGGCCGCGCGCCATCGGCGCTACCTGGCGATGGGCGACGGCGCGACCGGGCGGATGTACCGCGTCGTGTCGAGCGCGACCGACACCCCGGTGGGCGGGATCGGCTTCTGGGCCAAGGAGTGGCAGGGCGAGGCGGTCTACGAGACCGGGTGGGGCATCCTGCCCGAACACCAGGGGCACGGGCTCGCCGCCGCTGCGGCGCGCGCGGTGGTCGAGGCGGCCCGGGCCGAGGGCGGATCCCGATGGCTGCACGCCTATCCCAAGGTCGAACACCCGGCGTCCAACGCGGTTTGCCGCAGGGCGGGCTTCACCCTGCGCGGCACCTGCGACTTCGAATACCCCACAGGTCACCCCATCGTCTGCAACGACTGGCGGATCGAGCTGCGTGGGACCGGGGTGGGGTGACGGAATGGCACATCCCAGGGTCGGCGGATCCGTTCCCGGTGAAGGCGACGCGGTGTCCGAACTCCTGGCAATCTCCGAGCAGTTGAACGTCTGAGCATTCCGGACACCACCGGAATCGAACCGAATGGTACGCGCGTGGCACCTCGCATCACGGTCGTCGAGACCGCCCGACTGATCCTGACCCGGCCCCACCCCGACGACGCGGCGGCGGTGTTTGCCGTGCACGGGGATCCGGAGACCAATCGCTACAACCCGCTGGGGCCGATGCGTTCGGCCGAGGAGGGCGTCGAGTTCCTCCGCACGATGATCGAGGACTGGACGCGGGACGGGATCGGCTACTGCGCCGTCGCGTTGCGCACGGATCCGGACGCGGTGTTCGGCTTCGCCGGGACGCAGCTGACTCGGCGGCTGCGGCCGGATGGCATACCGGTGTTCAACCTCTACTACCGCTTCGCGCCGATCGTGTGGGGCCGGGGACTGGCCCGCGAGGCGGTCGACGTGACGATCGAGCTGGCCCGTCGCACGCACCCGACGATGCCGATCTTCGCGGTGATCAACGGGGACAACGTGCCGTCCCTGACCCTGGCCCGCCGGGTCGGCTTCCGGGCGAGCGACGCGTTCGTGGACCGCGAGGGGCGCGATGTGTATCTGCTCCCGAACGACGAGGCGTCCTAGACCGCCTGCTTAGACCGCCCGCTCGGCGAACACGGCGCGGGCGACGGTGATGCCGTTGAGCGCGGCGGGGAAGCCGGCGTAGCCGGCCATCTGGGTGATCGTCTCGACCACCTCCGCCTCGGTGCCGCCGACGTTGAGCAGGCCGTGGATGTGCACCGCGAGTTGCGGCGCGGCCGTGCCGAGCGCGGTGCACATCGCGATCGTGGCCAGCTCGCGCGACTTCAGGTCCAGGCCGGCGCGCGAGTACACGTCACCGAACGCGAACTCGACCACATAGCGGCCCAGATCGGGTGCGATGTCGCGAAGCGATGCCACGACCTGCTCGCCGGCGTGCCCGTCCACCTCGGCGAGCGCGATCAGGCCGCGCCGGTAGCGGTCGTCGGCGGCAGTCCCGGTGGGCTCGGCGGCCTCCGCTTCGGTCTCGTGCGCGGCCTCGGTCGCCGGGTGGGCCTCGAACACCTCACGGGCGGCGGTGAGTCCGTTGAGTGCGGCGGGGAATCCGGCGTAGAGGCAGGTATGGATCAGGACTTCGACGATCTCGCGCCGGGTGCATCCGACGTTGAGCGCGCCGGCCAGGTGGAAACGCAGCTGCGGCGCCGCGTTGCCGAGTGCGGCCAACGCCGCAACGGTGGCCAACTGCCGCTGCCGAAGCGTCAGTCCGGGCCGCGAGTAGATGTCGCCGTAGCCGAACTCGACGGTGTACCGGGCCAGATCGGGGGCGATGTCGGCAAGGCTTTCGAGTACGGCGGGCCGGTCGGTGCCGGCGACCTGTCGCAGGACGGCCAGGCCGCGCTCGTAGCGGTCGTCCAGGGTGGCGGTCGCGGCGGCGGCGGTGTTGGCGACGGCGGTGGTGGCGACGGTGTTTGTGCTGTTCATGTTCGGGACTTTATGAATTGGAGTGAACTCGAAGTCAAGCCTGCCATCGATCGGGGTCTGCCGGTCGCGATGCAACCGCGGCGGAAACGATCCGTGGCTTCCAGGTGCTGATTCGGTGTGGAAACGTGATCCGGGCCACCCCTGATCGGACCTGTCGGTTGGCGCCGGTATCTTGCTCGCGTGTCGGAGCACAGGGGGGACCGGGACGCAGGCGAGGGCCGCGACCGGATGGATGGAAAGTCGGGCGACGGGTCGGGTGGGGCCGATCCGAACGACCCGTTCGCGGGCTACGTGTTCGACGAGGATTTCGTCAAGGGCGCGACCCGGACCGAGGGTTCGGCGCGGGCTCGGATGTTGGCCCGCAAATGGGCGAACGAGCCGCCGGAGCAGCAGCCTTGGCGAGCCGACGGGCCACGGCGGCCGGGTGGCCGGAAGCGGCTCAGGACCGTTGTGGTGACGGTTGCGGTGCTGGCCCTGGTGGCCTTCGCCGCCGCGCCGGACCGGGTGTTCGGCTGGTTCGAGTCGTCGAATACGGCCACCGCGGACGAACCGGTGAACCAGCCGCCGGTGACCCTGATCGCGACCTCGGCGCCGTCCGGCGGACCGCGTGGCGCCGGGCAGTCGGGCCGGCCGACCCGGGCGAATCCGTTCGCGGGATCGCCGGCGGTGAGCTACGCGGACAACGAGGCGGGGATCACCCTGCCCGAGGTCAAGCCGGTGGCCGGCTTCACTCCGGCGGAGGTCGCCGACGCGTTGGAGACCACCCGCCGGCTGCTGATCGCGGGAAACCTGGACCGCGACGTGCTCGCGGGGGGTCGCCCGGCCGCGTTCCTGGCCGCGGTCGACCCGGCGACCCGGTTCGGCGAGCGGCTCGAGGCCGCGATCGCGGCCAACCGGTGGGAGGACAGTCCGCTGCTTTGGGTGACCCGGTTCGATCCCAAGGAGGTCGAACCGGTCGGCAAGGTGGTCAAGGTGACCGGGGTGATGAGCTACGACCTGGACGCCAAGGGCGGGTTGGTGGTGCACGCGGACTATTCGTTCGTCTACCCGGTGGCCAGGACCGGTGGTGGTTCGGGCGCAGAGGTGACCCGCTCGGTGATCCGTCGCGAGCTGAACACCAGGCGGGCCCGAGCCGGCGACGCGGCACCGACCCCGCCGGGCACGGTGGCGCTGGTCGGGGTGGGCCTCGATATCGCGAACTCCGCGTGTTCACAGCGGGACGGGTACGTGCATCCGGAGTTCTCGAGTACGAACTCGGGCCCGCAAGCCGAGCCGTCCCACCGGTCCGATCCGTACGATCGACGCAACCCGATGTCCTTCGGGCGCGACGAGTGTGGGGTGTCGGATCGGATCTGAACCGGGCCGGACCGGCTGCTATCCGAAGAGGCTCTCCTGGACCGAGCCGTCCGGGGCACGACCGGTGTCCAGGGGCTTGACGGTGACGCCGCGGACCGGGCCTCGGTCGGGGGTCAGCCACCAGCCGGTGAGCAGGCGCAGGTCCACGAACAGCGGCCCGGTGTCCGTGTGCAGAAGGGCATCGTGGCCCGCGACGCACGCGAACTCGCCGTACAGCAGCGCGTCTTCGTCGAGTGCGGCGATCTGGTTGCGGGTCGGAGGGGGTGCGTCGGTCAGGCCATAGAAGCCGCTCAGGTCCTGGATGTCGCAGGGCGCCGGGGTCAGGGTGTCCGGGAGCAGTGCGGTCAACCGCTCGTGCGCGGCGGCGAGTTCGGCCGGCGGGCCGACCTCGCGGGTGCGCCACCAGGCCGCGGCCTTGGCCCGGTGCGGGATGCGTTCGCGGACGATCCCCGTCGCGGAGCAGGCGCGTTCGGTGGCGCGGATCGGGATCAGCGGGCCGTGGGCGAGCCAGGTGTACTGCGGCGCACCCTGATCGGCGAGGCGGGCGGCGCGTCGTTCGGTGGCGGTGAGACCGACCTTGACCAGACCGGGGCCGAACCAGGCGAGGTAGAGCGAGAACGGCCGCGGATCGTCCATTGCCTGATCCCGGGCCAACTTGCGACCGGGGTCGGCGAGGGCGCAGGCGTCGCACTGGGACCGGGCTGCACTTGCCGGCAACGCGGACCCGGTGGGACACGGCGTGTGCCTGTCCTTGCGCCGGATGCCGACGCAGGTGCGGGGGCCGTGCAGGCGCCATCCGGCGAGGGTGCCGGGGGTGAGCGCCTGTTGCGACTCGTGGCCACTCGGGTCGACCGACACCAGGTGCGCTCGGCCGTCCTGCCAACGGATGCCGGTGGCGTGTAGGGCGCTTCGCTGGTGGGGTACGGTCATCGGCCCACGATACGTGAACGGGCTGCGGTTGCGTTGCACTTGGCTCGGGAGGGTGTACCCGCCCGCTCCACCCGTTGCCTCCACGTCGATGGCTGCGGTTCTGGAGGCGGCGGGGCGACCTGGTCTGGCCCCGCGGCCCCCGGGGTGGCCGGCCGGGAGTTGGTGGGTTGGCTGCTCCCGACCCATCCCGGCGCCGGCTCCGCCGCTCTGGGTCAGCTCTTTGCCTCCGCCACCTCTTTTGCCCAGCGGTAGTTGGGCTTGCCCGCCGGGGTTCGTGGGACCTCGTCCACCACCACCAGGTCGCGGGGGATTTTGTAGCCGGCGAGGTGGGGCTTTGCGTGTGTGGTCACGTCCTCGATGGTCAGCGAGTGGCCCTCGCGTAGGGACACCACCGCTGCCACTCGTTCGCCGAAGCGTGGGTCCGGGATGCCGACCACCACCGCGTCGTATACCGCCGCGTGGGCCTTGAGGATGCCCTCGACCTCCTCCGGGAAGACCTTTTCGCCGCCCGTGTTGATGCAGACCGAGCCGCGACCGAGCAGGGTCACGTCGCCGTCGTCCTCGACTCGGGCGAAGTCGCCGGGGATCACCCAGCGCACGCCGTCGGGGTCGACGTGGAACGTCTCGGCCGTCTTGACCGGGTCCTTGTAGTAGCCGATCGGGATGTGGCCGGTCCGGGCCAGCCGGCCGCTCTCGCCCACGCCCACCGGGCGCAGGTCCTCGCCCAGGATCGCCGTCTTCGGCTTGAGCGGGAATCGGCCGCCGGCCGTCTGCGAGCTGCCCGCGCCGAACTCGGAGGCACCGAAGCTGTCGGCGATGTACAGACCGGGGATCAGCCGGGCGAGCTGGGCCTTGACCGACGGTGAAAGCAGCGCGCCGCCGGAGCCGATCACCTTGAGCGTCTCGATGGCGTGGTCGCCGCGCTCCAACTCGTCCGCGATCGGACGCGCCATCGCGTCGCCGACCAGCATCATCGTTACGCAGCGCTCGCGCTCGACAGTGCGCAGGATCGCCGCCGGGTCGTAGCGCAGGCCGGTCCACAACACCGCCGTGCCCGCGCTGAACAGGGTGATCCAGGTGATCCACTGCCCGTTGCCGTGCATCAGCGGCGTGGTCAGCATCTGGACCAGGGGCGCGCCCTCGGCCTTCGCGGCGAGCAGTTCGGGGTCGGCGATCGGCTCGCCGCCGAAGTTCCCGCCGCCCATCGCCGCGCAGAAGATGTCCTCCGAGCGCCACTCGACACCCTTGGGGAAGCCGGTGGTGCCGCCGGTGTAGACCATGTATCGGTCGTCCGCAGAGCGCTGCTCGAAATCGCGAGCGGTGCTCTCGACTGCGAGCGCCGCTTCATAGTCGATGTGGGTCTTTTGGTCGATCTTCTGGCCGGGTTGTTCGTCGGGTTGCTCGTCGGACTCGTCCGTCACGACGAATACACACTTCAGGCCCGGCGCCCCGGCCCGCACCGCCGTCACCTTCGGCAGGTATCCCGCCTCGACGACCAAGCCGGCGAGGTCGGCGTTGTCCACGATGTGGCGAAGTTCGTCCTCGACATACCGGTAGTTGATGTTGATCGGCACCATCCGCGCCTTGAACGCGCCGATCATCGCCTCCAACCACTCGGCCCGATTGCGCGAGTAGATGCCGATGTGGTCGCCGGTCGCCAGCCCCGCCGAGACGAACGCGTGCGCCGCCCGGTTGGCTCGCTCGTCCAGTTCGCGATAGGTCAGCCGGACCTCGCCCGCGACCAGCGCGAGCCGATCCGGACAGGCGTCCACCACGACCTCGAACAGGTCCGCCAGGTTGAATACCCGCTGGGTCGTTGCCATGGTCAGTTCCCTTCCGCGACGATGCCGCGCAGGCCGTCCGCGCCGAAGACCGGTTCCAGGAAGGCTCGGAAGTCGGGGCCTCGGCGCAGGTGATGGCCGCCGTCCACGTGGATGTTCTGGCCGGTGATCCAGGTCGACTCGGGGCCGACCAGGAAGGCCGCGAGCGCGGCGATGTCCTCGGTTCGGCCGACCCGACCCAGCGGCGTGCAGTCCAGGTAGTCGTCCAGTACCGGCCCGCCCCGGGTGACCGCGTCGACCAACTCGGTCGCCACCAGGCCCGGCAGGATGCTGTTCACCCGGACGCCGCTCGCGCCCAGTTCGTCGGCGGCGAGCCGGACCAGGTGGTCGACGCCGGCCTTGCTCACGCCGTACGCGCCGAACCAACGATGCGTCGTCGAGGACGCGACCGAGGAGATCGCCACGAACGAGCCACCACCACCGGCCGCCATCCGCCGGGCGGTGTGCTTGAGCACCAACATCGTTCCGGTCAGGTTGAGTTCGACCGTCTCGCGCCACTTGGCGGTGTCCAGCCGAGTCAGCGGCCCCATCGTGGAGTTGCCCCCGGCCGAGGCCACCACCGCGCGCAGCGGCCCCAGTTCGGCCGCGCTCGCCACCGCGGCCTCGACCTGCGCCTCGTCGGTGACATCGGCCACGGCACAGCCGATCCGCACACCGGGCGCCGCCACCTGCGCCAACTCGCCTACCGCCGCCCGCAGTCGGTCCGCGCTGCGCCCCGCGATCAGGACGTGCGCCCCGTCCGTGACGAACCGCCGCGCGCAGCCGAGCCCGATCCCACTCCCACCACCGGTCACCAGCGCCACCGAGTCCGTCAACGGCAGTTCCGCACGGGTCACCGGGCACCTCCCTCGACCGAACCGGGCACGTACGCCGCCCCGTCCGCCGGCCACAGCGGCGCCGCCACTTCGAAGCCGACCGGTTCCCCCCAGCCGTTGCGATACGCCACCTCGTGCGCCGAAGTCCTGGGCGCCACACCCCACTTGCCGGTCGGATAGCCGAACGAGACGCAGCACGCCATGTGCCAACCCTGGTCGGCCGGCACCCCCAGCACCTCGAACACCGCGTCCCGGTGCGCGATCCCGAGTACCGCGGTCAGCGCGCTGCCCACCCCTTCGGCCCGCGCGGCCAGCATCGCGTTCCACACCGCCGGGAAGATCGAGCCACCCGTCGGGTCGTGTCGGGCGAAGCCGAACATGAACAGCGGGACCTGTTCGAAATGGTCCGCGAGCCACTGCGACGAACGCCGCACCCGGACGAAGGACCGGCTCTGCGCGCTGTCCGGATCCGCTTCGGCGGCGGCCACGCGAGGTGCGTACAGGGTCTTCCACAACGCGTCGACGGCCTCCCGGTACAGCGGCCCGAGCCGGCCCTTGACGCCGGGGTCGTCCACCAGCAGAAAGCGCCAACTCTGGCTGTTGCCACCACTGGGCGCCCGTACCGCGGCGTCCAGGATGCGTGCCTGCACGTCGAACGGGATCGGATCCGGCTTGACCCGACGCATCGCGCGCGTGGTGTACAGCGCCTCGTGTAGTTCCATGAAATCCCTTGAAGTTCCGTACCGGTAATGGGTGGTGAGGCGGCGTCAGACGACCGCGCCGAGTTCCCGCAGGCGCTCGAGGTCGGCAGCGGCGATCCCCCAGACGGCCAGGGCCGCGTCCGTGTCGCCGCCCTGCTCGGCCGGTCCCGGATGCACCGGCCGCCCCGGCACCGCCGCCGGGGTGCGGGAGAAGCGCGGCGCGGGGGCCGGTTCCGGCAGTCCGTCGGCGTGCAGGAAGGTGCCCCGCTCGACGTGATGCGGATGCGCCGGCGCCTCGCCGGGGGAGAGCACCGGCGCAAAGCACGTCTCGGTGCCTTCCAACAGCGCGCACCACGCGTCCCGGGTGCGGCCCGCGAACACCTCGGCAAGCCGGGCCTTCATCGCGGGCCAGTGCGCCCGATCGTGCTGCCGGCCGAGATCGGCGAACACCGGGTCCGCGGCCAACCCGAGACGATGGATCAACTCGGCCCAGAATCGCGGCTCGATCGCGCCGACCGCCACATACCCGGCGTCCTCGGTCTCGTACACGTCGTAGAACGGCGCGCCGCCGTCGAGCATGTTGGTCCCGCGCGGCCCGAGCATCCCGGCCGCACCCATGGTGAACCAGGTCGCGCCGAGCGTCGCGGCGCCGTCGATCATCGCCGCGTCCACCACCTGCCCTCGGCCGGAGCGGGCCGCCTCCAACAGCGCGGCGACCAGCCCGAAGGCGAGCAGCAGCCCGCCGCCGCCGAAGTCGCCGATCAGGTTGAGCGGAATGCTCGGTGGTTGACCGGCCCGGCCGATCGGTTCCAACATCCCGGCCAGCGCGATGTAGTCGATGTCGTGCCCGGCCGCCGAGGCCAGCGGCCCGGTCTGCCCCCAGCCGGTGAGCCGGCCGTACACCAACCGCGGATTGTGCTCGGCGAGCACGTCGGGGCCCAGGCCGAGCCGTTCCATCACGCCCGGCCGGAACGGCTCGATCAGCGCGTCGGCGTCGGTCGCCAGGCGCAGCGCCAGGTCGACCCCGGCCGGGTGCTTGAGGTCGATCGCGACCGAGTGTTTGCCCCGGTTCATCGGGTTGCGCGGCGGCTTGGCGTATCCCCCGCGGGCCTCGTCCGCGCGGTCGATGCGCAGTACCTCGGCGCCCAGGTCGGCGAGCAACATCCCGCAGAACGGGCCCGGCCCGAGGCCGACGAACTCCACCACGCGGATTCCCGCGAGCGGTCCTTCTCTGGCGGTCACGGCGCCTCCGGCGGTCCGTTCGGCGTGGCCGGCGAGTCCGGCAATTACTGGAACACGTTCTCACTGAATCTGACGAGACGTCAGACTAGACTTCCGTCTCATCCGTAGGCAAGATCACGGCGGAACGAGCCGGCGCACCACCTCGACCGCACCACCCTCGACCGCACGACCGAAGAGGACAGGCGCATCCGTGGCCGAACCCCGCAGCACCTCGACGATCACCCTCACCAGGTCGCTCACCCGCGACCAACAGGCCCGGCGCGAACGGCTGGTGCGGGCCGCGTGCGACCTCGCGCTCGAAGGCGGCTACGCCGCCGTGACGATGCACGACGTCGCGGATCGTGCGGGGGTGGCCCGGGCCACCGTGTACCGCTACTTCACCTCGAAGAACCACCTGCTCAGCGAGGTGTCGGCGCTGTGGATCGGCGAACTGTCCGACGAACTCGCGGCCCGGCCGCTGCCCGCCGACCCGGCCGGCCGACTGGCCGCGCTGCTGTGCCGGATCGTCGAGGTCAGCGCGGAGAACCGGCTGCTGACCGAGGCGGTGGTGCAGGCCGCCACCGCGCCCGATCCGTCGGCCGGCCAATCGCAGGAGACCTTCCACCAGAGCATCCACCGGATCACCGGCCTGGCCTTCGGCGACCCCGTCGACCCCGATTTTGCCGACCGCGCCGCCGCCGATCGCCGGCGCGACATCGAGACGGTGCTCGGCCACGTCCTGCTCTCCGGCCTGGTCAGCCTCACCGCGCGCGGTCGCGCACTCGACGAGGTGCAGGAGCTGATGCGCACCGCCGTCCGACTCTTCGTCCCGCTCGACACGTGATCACCCCGGAGGTCCGCCATGACCACGACGCCCACGACCCCCGACGTCCCGGACACCCCCGACACTTCCAATACCCCCAGCACCCCCGGCACCCCCGACACCCGGCGGGACATCCACCTGCTCGACCGGGACTGGTACGCCGGTGACCCCTACGCCGACTACGCCTGGCTGCGCGAGCACGCGCCGGCGTACTACAGCGAGCGCGCCGGCGTCTGGGGCCTGACCCGGCACGCCGATCTGGCCTGGGCCGAGCGCAATCCCGAACTGTTCTCCTCGGCCAAGGGCTCGCGACCGCTCGGCTATCCGCAACCGTCGATGATCGACGCCGACGACCCCATCCACTACCGGCGCCGCAAGCTGGTCTCCAAGGGCTTCACCCCCCGGCAGATCGCCGCGATGGAGGACCACGTCCGGGACATCGTCACCACGCTGATCGACGCGATGCTCGCGGGCGGTCGCAGCGCCGAACTGGTGCGGCAGTTCTCCGCGCCACTGCCGATGACGCTGATCGGCGAACTGCTCGGGGTCGGCGCCGAGCACCGCGACCAACTCCAGCACTGGGCCGACGTGATGGTGATGCTCTCCGACGGCGGCGAGCTGAGCCACCGGGCGGGCGAGGCGTTCCGCGAATACGTCGCCTACACCACGCGGGTGATCGAGGACCGCCGGCGCACCCCGTCCGACGACCTGATCGGGATCCTGGTCGACGCCGAGATCGACGGCGAGAAGTTGTCCTTCGACGAGCTGATCGGGGAGTCGCTGCTGCTGCTCGTGGGCGGCAACGAGACCACCCGCAATGTGATCTCCGGTGGTATTGCCGCGCTGTTGGCCGCACCCGAGCAACTCGCCCGGCTGCGCGCGGATCCCACGCTGATCCCCGGCGCCGTCGAGGAGGCGCTGCGTTGGGTGTCGCCGGTGGTCAACATGGCCCGGCACACGACCCGTGACGTCGAACTGCACGGCACGGTGATCCCGGCCGACTCGACGGTGATGATGTTGTACGGGGCGGCCAACCGCGATGCCGAGGTGTTCGCCGACCCGGAGCGCTTCGACGCCTTCCGCACCCCCAACCCGCACATCGCGTTCGGCACCGGGCCGCACTTCTGCCTGGGTTCCGCGCTGGCCCGCCTCGAGATCCGGGTCGCCTTCGAGGAACTGCTGCGCCGGCTGCCCGAGTTGCGGCTGGCCCCGAACGCCGAACTCGCGCACGGGCCGTCCTCGTTCATCCGCGGCCTGGTCGAGCTGCCCGTCGAGTACTGACCGTTCTCCCCGGCGCCGGCCCGAGGGAAGCACCTCGGATCCGGTCGGTGGGCCCGCCCCGAGTGCGGACCCGCGCGTATTCTCGGGCGAACTGCCCGACAACGAGGGGGACGTCCCGTGAAACCGCTCGAGCCCGAGGATCCGCGGCAGATCGGTGACTACCGAGTGTTTCGCGTACTGGGCGCGGGTGGCATGGGCCGGGTCTTCCTCGGCCGCAACCGGGGCGGCCGGGTGGTCGCGATCAAGGTGGTCCGCGCCGAATTGGCGGACGACCCCGGGTTCCGTGAGCGATTCCGGCGCGAAGTGGACGCCGCGCGCCGGGTCGGCGGCGCCTGGACCGCACCGGTCCTGGACGCGGACACCGAGGCGCGGACGCCGTGGGTGGTCACCGGGTATGTGGCCGGCCCCAGTGTGTCCGAGGCGGTGTCCGGGCGCGGGCCGCTGCCCGAGGAGACCGTCCGCACGCTGGGCGCGGGTCTGGCCGAGGCGCTCACCGCGGTACACGCGGCCGGCCTGGTGCACCGCGACATCAAGCCGTCCAACGTGCTGCTGTCGCTCGACGGGCCGAGGGTGATCGACTTCGGCATTTCGCGCGCGATGGACGCCTCGGTGCTCACCCGCAGCGGGCATACCGTCGGGTCGCCCGGCTTCATGTCGCCGGAACAGGTCGACGGGCGCGACATCGGGCCGCCCACCGACGTGTTCTCGCTCGGCTCGGTACTGGTCTTCGCGGCGACCGGGGTCGGGCCGTTCGGCGAGGGCAGCGGACCGGCGCTGATGTACCGGATCGTCGCGCAGGAGCCGCGCCTGGACGAACTGCCGCCGTGGCTGCGCGAGGTGGTCGCGGCGTGCATGACCAAGCAGGCGGCGTCCCGACCGAGCCCGGCCGAGGTGCTCGCCGCACTGGCACCGGGCGGTACGAGCGACCTGGTGGCCGGCAACTGGCTGCCGGCGGACCTGACCACGGCCCTGTCCCGGCGCGCGATCGAACTCCTGGAACTGGACGAGAACGGGACACCGGACGCGGGCACGTTCGTGGCGACCGGCGGTGGGCCGCCGACGTGGGACGACCGGTCCGACTCGTTGTCCATCGATCCGAATCACATCAAATCGTCACAACTTGCCGACGTGTCGCAGACCTATGTACCGGAGCGGACTCCGCCGCCGCCTCCGCCGAGGGTCCCGCCCAAGGCCACCCGCCGCCACCATGCCTGGCTGATCCCGCTCGTCGCCGCACTGGTCGCGGGCGCGGTCACCGCGACGGTGTTGTTGTGGCCGTCCGGCGGCAAGGACGACCCGGCGGTGAAGACCACGTCGGGCGGCCCGGCCGCGGCACCCGAGCAATCGCCGACCGGCACTGCGAATCCGGCCGCTGCCGGCGGGTCGAGCGGCAAGCCGGGCAGCGCCGACCCACCGAGCGGCTCGGCCGCCATGCCGCAGTCCTACTACGGCACCTGGACCGGGACGGCGACCTCGGCACTGGGCAGCCTGTCCCAGATCACCCTCACTCTCACCGGCGGGAAGGTGGGCGATACCAAGGTCGGCGTCAGCAAGCTCACCGCCACCGGCGTGCTCGGCGAGAGGGCCGATTGTGCGGCCGACCTGGAACTGCTCTCGGTGACGGCGGACAAGGGCGTCGAGATGACCAGCCACCTGACTCGCAATCAGGGGTGCGCGGACGGCCCGGTCATCGTCAAGCAGACGGCGCCGGACAAGCTCGCCTACACGTCGCCGGCCTCGAGCCTCCTGACCTCGACGTCGACGGGCACGCTGACCAGGACCGGCTGAGGCCCCGGCCGGGAACCATCGGGCGCGGCCCATGCGTCAAACTGACACCGAGCACTGTCGAATGCGGAACGGAACGGCCTGTCGGGCCGGTAATGCCCGGTCGAGTGGGGAATGGCGAGTTCGGACATGCGGCACAGCCCTGAGAGCGCGGACGACGACCACGACACCGAGCGGTTGGACGCGCGCTTTCAGGAACTCGTGGTGCAGCTCGCGCCGCAGGTTCCGCTGCCGCCGGTGGCCGGCATCCATCGCGCGGTCCGGCGCCGCCGGGTGCGCAACCGGGTGTCGGCCGGCGCCGCGTCGCTCGTGGTGGTCGCCGGTGCGCTGACCCTGGTCCGGGTCGGGACCGCCGACGACGACTCGCCGCAGCCGCCGCAACACCGGGTCGCCGCGCCCGGGCCCGCACCGGTGTCGACGCCGACCCGTGCGCCCGTGCCGCTGAGCGACGCGCTGTTCCCGGCCCCCCAGGAGTTCCCGGTGGTGGCGGGGGTGTACGACAACTGGCGGGTGGCGGACACCCGCGCCGCGCTCAGGGACGAGCTGGGCCCGTGTACGACGCTGACGTTCTCCGGCCTCGGTACGGTCGAGGCCCAGGAGCGGGTCTACAACCACGACCGGCAGGGCGGCGGCCTGGTGGTCCTGGTCCGCTACCCGGACGAGCACACCGCCGAGGTCGCGACGACCGACCTCACCGGCGGCCTGTCCGGCCCGTGTCCGAGCAACCAGCCCAATTTGGCGGTGGATGGGAAACCCCGGATCAAGGCGTTGACCGCGGACGGCTCCGCGTGGCGCACCCAAGGCATCGTCAACAGCCGGGACCAGTACGTGGATTACGGCGTCGTGCGCAACGGTCCGGTGGTGGCGGTGGTCCAGGAAACGGTGATCGATCCGGCCCGGGTCCCGCCCACGGACCCGTTTCTCCGATTGGTCGCCGGCCTCCGGGATCGCTTGGGAAAGAACGGATCCGGACCCTGATGTTCCGAATTCCGGCCTTCGTCGGGCAATGCCGCAGTACCGGGCAATGTCGCGGCGCCGGTCAATGGCACGGGTGTCGGTCAATGCCGCCGGGGATAGTCGACCGGCGGGTGTTAATGCCGCGAACAGGTGAGCGACGCGGCAATCCGGCACCTGGCTATTTGCCACTCCGGGACGTCGTCCGGCCGATTTCATTCGGATGGGCGCGGCCTGATTCCACGTGTGGCCGACCGCAGGCGCTAAGCTGTGCGCGCGCCCTCGAAGTCGGACAACCCGCAGAGGTGTCCACGCTGCTCGGAATCATCCGGCGGCCGACTTCACTATTCTCATCAGCCCTTTTCGGAGGCAAAGCCATGGCGGAATTCGAGCCGCTGGGACGTGCGTGGCGCAAGAGCAGCGCGAGCGCGGCGACCAACTGTGTCGAGGCCAGGCGGGTGGCCGAGGTCCAGGTCAGGGACTCGAAAGCGCCCGTGTCGCGGCTGGCTTTCCAGGCCCGGCCGTGGGGGGCGTTTCTGCGCGCCACCGGCCGAGCGGCGGAGTGAACGGATCGCCGTCGGCGGCCCGTTCGGGCCCCGACGGACGAGGCGGCCTGCCGGTGGCAGGCCGCGAATGACAGGGCCGCAAGGCCCGGTGCGGGTTGATATCCGTTACCCGATGAGAGTGAGCAGTCCGGCGGCCCGGAGCGTGTAATAAAGCGCCCCTGCTGTTACCGCGGCCACGGCTACCAGCAGGAAGATCACGCGAAGCATCCTCTCGAAGTCGTCCTGCACGAGTTCACCCCCTTTCCCTGATCGGACGTCCTTTCATCTCGACGGTGTGTACCGTGCAAGGGTGGGGAGAGCAGTGTTAATGCCCTCATCTGTGATTGTGCATGGGGATGTCCGCTTCCGCCAGAGTGTGCGGAGTCTGCTATGCCTGGTCCCGGGCAAAAAAGAACGAGTTGCCCCGATAAGTCATAGCATCTGACTTTGGGACAACTCGTTCGAAGCCTCGCAGTGGCCGCTGCGAAACCGTGCTGCTCATCGACATCGAGCAACGGATACCCACCTGTCATTATGCGCAGGAACGCGCAATCAGCCAAGTGGCTCTTGGGATGTAATCACCTCGCATCCTGGCTGCGCGCGTGCAGTCAGCCGGCCTGCTGCCACTATGCGCTCCGCAGATCCCCTACTCGACGGGATCGACGCCGGTGGGCGGGTGCCCCGGGCCGGTTTCGAAACGTTCGAGCGCGGCGTCCAGGAAGGCCGGTGTCCGCTCGCGCGAGGCGAGTTGCTCCAGGCCCCAGAACGTCTCCAGGTAGGAGAGCGGCGAGATGGTCGGCGGGTCCTCCGGGTTGCCCTCGCGGATCACCATGTCGCCGGTGGGGGTCTCGATGAACAGCACCGCCTCGTCCTCGAGGTCGGGGAACTCCATCAGCTGATAGGCGATCCGGGCCCGGGTGTAGAGGCCGGCCGAGAACGGGACCACGCGCAGCGTGATGTTGGGCCAGTCCGCGTACTTGCGCATGCGGCGGATCTGGTGGCGCATCACGGCCGGGCCGCCGACCGCACGGTGCATCACGTTCTCGTCGACGATGAAGTGCAGCGTGGGTCCGTCCGGGCGGATCAGCCGCTCCTGCCGCTCCATCCGCAGGGCGACCTTGTCGTCCAGGGAGGCATCGGGCTCGGTCACCTCGCGCAACACCTCGCGCGCGTACTCCTCGGTCTGCAACAGACCCGGAACCAGGAGCGGTTCGAAGTTGCGGATGACGGTGGCCGAGGACTCGTAGCCGAGTAGCACCTTCGCCTCGGCGGTGAGGATGTTCCGGTACGCGTACCACCAACTGCGCTGCTTCGACGCCCTGGCCATGTCGATGAACTCGGCGACCCGGGCCGGCTCGACCACACCGTAGTGCTGGAGCAGGGCCTTCAGGTCGGTGGTCGAGACGTTGACCTGCCCGGTCTCGATCCGGATCAGCTTGGAGAGCGACCAGTCCATCTCCAGCGCGACGTCCCGTTGGATGTATCCGCAGGCCTCGCGCGTCTGCCGGAGCAGGGCCCGAAGCCTGCGCCCCTGGAACATCGGGTCCCGTGTACCCATCGGCCGCCCCCCAAAGGTCGTCGGCAGCGATCTCGCATCCAGCGAGGACGCAGAACGGGTGGTGCACAAATGCCACCCGGAGAACAGCATCGCGTCGAATCGGCCGAGCCGACAAGCCCTCACCGGGGTCCGAACAACGGATCCGACGCCCCGTCAACTGACGAGGCGTCGGATCCGGGGGAAAGCGGGGTCGACGACCGGCCCCGGCGGTGCGGTCCGGGCGGTCGGTCCGCCAACGCGTAGGACACCGGCGCGGTCCGGGCGGTCGGTTCGCCAACGCGTAGGACACCGGCGCGGTCCGGGCGGTCGGTTCGCCAACGCGTAGGACCCCCGGCGCCGTTCGGGCGGTCAGCCCTCCAACGGGTAGGACTCGGCGCCGTCCGGGCCGACGGATTTGGCGCCCCGGAGGGTCACCCGCTGCATCGACCGACGCATCCCCGGCGGTACGTCGGTGGGGACCAGGTGCACGGTCGCCCGGTTGTCCCAGAACGCGATGCTGCCCGGCTGCCAGCGAAAGCGCACGGAGAACTCCGGGTCGGCGATCTGCGCGTAGAGCAACTCCAGGACGTGGGCGCCCTCTTGGCGGGTCAGTTCGAGGATGTGGCTGGTGAAGTTCGGGTTGACGAACAGCACCTTCTCGCCGGTCTCCGGGTGTACCCGCACCACCGGGTGTACCGCGCGCAGCCCCTCGCCGAGGAACTGCTTCGCGAGCTTGCCCGGCAGTTCGCCGCGCTTGATCGGCAGCGTGTTGTGGTGCACCGCGTGCAATCCGTCGACCAGGTCCTTGAGCGGTTCGGACAGCCGCTCGTAGGCCAGTGCGAGGTTGGCCCACTGGGTGTCGCCGCCGTAGGGCGGCACGATCACCCCGCGCAGGATCGAGGCGGTCGGCGGATCGGGGATGAAGGTGACGTCGGTGTGCCAGCGGCTCTCCACGAAACTGCCCCCGCCGCCCATGGCCAACCGCTCGTTGTCAAGCAGCAGGATCTCCGGGTGTTCGGGGAACGCGGCGGGCAACGTCGGGTGTCCGGGCGCCAGTTCGCCGAAGCGCCGGCCGAACGCCTTGTGCTGCTCCTGGCTCAGGTGCTGGTCGCGGAAGAAGACCACCTTCCACTTCAGCCAGATCGCCCGGATCTCGGCGACCACTTCGGGGTCCAGTGGTTCGGCCAGGTCGACGCCGAAGATCTCGGCGCCGATGTGCCCGGCCATCGGCCGGACCTCCAGGCCGAGTTCGGCGGCCGAGGCGGGGGTGGGGTCCGGGTAGGTGGGTTGGTCGATGGTGCTCGTCATGGTCGAACCTCCTGAGACGGACCGGGTGCCGCAGCGGGCGGGACCGGCCGGCGGGATCGGTCGATCGCGGCCTCGGTCCGGGCGGAGACCGGGGCCAGGTAGAGCGCGACGGCGGTGTCGGTCAGGCCCGCCAGGAAAACCTCCCGGTCGGTCGGGGTGTGCCGGCCGGGGAAGTGCAGCGTCATCTCGCGGTCGGCGAGCGCGTGTGTGAGGTAGGACGACATCAACATCCAGCGCTCGTCCCGTACCCGGGCGGGCAACTCGGCGAGCAGGCCCAGCATTCGCTCACGCACGGTGTACACGCCGCGCGTCCACTCCTCGCGGGCCAGGTCGCGCACCGCGGTGCCCTCCAGGAACGCGGCGTGCACGCAGAAGCGCAGGTACCAACCGGGTTTCCCGACCTCGCCCAGGGTGGCGGCGAGCGGGTACAGGAACGCCTCGACCAGACCCCGGGCGTCGTGCCCGTGCCCGGCCGCGTCGAGTTCGGCCAGCATCGCCAGGCGCCGCGCGTTGATCGGCTCCATCCGATGCCGGAACACCGCGTCCACCAGGGCCTCCTTGGACCCGAAGTGGTAGCGCGCGGCGGCGGTGTTGCGCTGTCCGGCCTGGGCACCGATCTCGCGCAGCGAGACCCCGTTGATGCCGCGTTCGGCGAACAGCCGCTCGGCGGCCTCGATCATCAGCAGCCGGGCACCCGCGCCGCGATCCGACGCCGCAGCGCCGTGCGTCCCTGTCATGGACGCACGTTAAAGCGCGCGGGTTAATAACTCAAGTGGGTTAATCGAGGTTCGACGGCCGGCCCCGCCGGGAGCCCGGCCGGCGCACCGCCGCCGTCACGAATGCATCAGGCAGTACAACTGGTGCCCCGCGTGGTGCAGTTCGCGGGCGAACCTGGTCCAGTCGTGCAACATCCGATAGAGCAGATACGCGTCGCGCGGCACCCGGCGGTCCGGGAACGTCGACCAGATGAAGGCCGCCGCGCCCAACTCCTCCTCGGTCGCGCCGCGCAGCACGCCCATCAACATCGGCGGCAACTGCATCACCGCGTGCGCCGGATGCAGCACGACCAGCTCGAGCGGCGGCGTCGCGTCCTGCGGGGTGTCCCCGAGCAGCGACAACACCATCGCGCTGACCGTCTCCGGTTTCACGAACGACACGTAGGAATTGCTCGCGCGCTCGACCGGGGCGGCCGGATCGATCAGCGGCGGCACCCGCGCCGCGGTCGCGCGATCGGGTGCGCCGAAGTACTCATATGTCACACCCACGTGTGCACCTCCCGACCGAAGTCGGTTTTGTGACACGTGCGCACACCCGTGGCGCCCGACGCCATCGCTCCCTGCTCGCTTGTCTCGGTCTGCTCGCTTGTTGTGTTCTGCGGGGTGATCGAGGGGACTCGTTGAAGATCGTCGCAGGTCGCGAGGGCATCACATACCGCGGTTGGGTAACAGGTGTGCACCACTCGGAACCGGTCCCGCCCCGGCATGCGTCAGGACTCCCGGCCAGGCGGCCCGCCCGAGAAGACCCGCCCGAGCGACATGTCGTTCAACGCCGTGACGAATACGCCCGTTCGTACCGAACCGGCCGAACGGGCGGTGATCTTCACCACGTTCGTGCCGACCACCTCGGCCCGCACGTCGGCGAGCACCGTGCTCCAGGGCACGCCCTGCGCGGTCTGCCCGCCGCCGGTGAACAGCGCGCGCAGTCGATCCGCCTCGGTCCGCGCGGCCGGCTCCGAACCGGCGGCCACGCACAACACGTTGGTCCCGGGTACTCCCGCCTTGCCGGTCACCCCGACGGCAAGCCGCGGGCCGTTCGCCCGCTCGCCGCCGCCGGCCCGGTCGGTGAGCACCGCGGCCAGCGGCCGGTCCAGGCAGTTTGCCAACGCGCGCGCGGTCGGATCGGCGCCGAGCATGGCCCCGCCCCGGGTCAACTCGGCGCCGCGCAACGTCGAGCCGTAACCGATCCGGGTATCGCTGACCCGAACCGCGTTGAAGTGGTTGAGTGCCGACGGCAGTTTTTGGGTCAACGCGTCGTCCAAGGCCAGTTCGTTGTCCGGACGCAGCCGGTAGACGCTCGGCGCGGCCGGATCCGGCTTGCCGCCGAGTTCCTTCAGCTTGCCGAGCACCGCGCCCTTGTCGAAGCCGCCGACCAACACCCCGCCCTGGTACGGCGGTCGGCCGGCCGACCAGGCCTCGTGCGCCTTGGCCGGATCGAAGCCCAGCGCCGGCGCCACCTGATCGCGCATGGTCACCAGGTCGGGATAGCCGGTGCCGAGCAGCGGCCCGTACGGCCCCGCCGGGTCCACCCCGCCGTTGGCCTTCGCAAGCGCCGCGGTGTCGCCGTACTCGAACCAGCCCCGGGTGGAGTCGTCGTCGCGTACCGCGTCCAACGCGCCGCGCAATCCGGTTCGGCCGTCGTCGCCGGAGCTCTTGTCGCACGCGGTGGTGCCGGCCAGCATCAGCAGCGTCGCCAGCGTCGGTACGAGACCGCCGGCTATCCGCCGGCGTCGCCCGGACCGCCCACCTCGACGAGTTCTCGCCGCCACGCGCGCACCCCGATCGTCGTGCTGCACTCCGCCGGACATGCCTCACCCGTGGGCACGGGTCCGGGTCGCCCGATCATACTGCGCCCGACCCCCGGTTTCGCTTGCCGGATCCCCGGGAACCAACGCGTTTGCGCACACACCCGCCCCGGCCTCCATCGGGTTGGTCCACCGGGCGGCGCGCCGGGGGTAGCCGAGGGCGTCCGGTTTGTTTGAGAGCATGACCGGGTGAGCTCTGCCAACGAGAACCCCGCACCCGCCTCCGCCGCCCTGTTCGCGCGTGCGCGGGCCGTCACCCCCGGCGGGGTCAACTCGCCGGTGCGCGCCTTTCGCGCGGTCGGCGGCACGCCCCGCTTCATGGTCTCGGGCAACGGCCCGTACCTGACCGACGCGGACGGCCGGGACTACGTCGACCTGGTGTGCTCGTGGGGCCCGATGATCCTGGGCCACACGCACCCCGCCGTGCAGGAGGCCGTCCGCGAGGCGGTCGCGCGCGGCACCTCCTTCGGCACCCCCGGAGCCGGCGAGGTCGAACTCGCCGAGGAGATCGTCTCCCGGGTGGCCCCCGTCGAGCAGGTCCGCCTGGTCAGCTCGGGCACCGAGGCGACCATGTCCGCGATCCGCCTCGCGCGCGGCTTCACCGGCCGGGCCAAGGTGGTCAAGTTCGCCGGCTGCTACCACGGCCACGTGGACGCGCTGCTCGCCGCGGCGGGCTCGGGCGTGGCCACCCTCGCGCTGCCGGACACCCCCGGCGTCACCGGCGCCTCGGCCGCGGACACGATCGTGCTGCCCTACAACGACCTGGCCGCCGTGGAGTCGGCCTTCGCGGTGTACGGCGACGACATCGCGTGTGTGATCACCGAGGCGGCGGCGGGCAACATGGGCGTGGTCGCCCCGCGTCCGGGCTTCAACGCCGGCCTCAAGGCGCTGTGCGAGCGGCACGGCGCGTTGTTCGTCTCCGACGAGGTGATGACCGGCTTCCGGGTGTCCAAGGCGGGCTGGTTCGGCCTCGAGGGTGTCGTGCCCGACCTGCTGACCTTCGGCAAGGTGATGGGCGGCGGCTTCCCGGCCGCGGCCTTCGGCGGGCGCTCCGACGTGATGTCCCACCTCGCGCCGCTGGGCCCGGTGTACCAGGCCGGCACGCTGTCCGGGAACCCGGTCGCCACCGCCGCAGGCGTCACCACCCTGCGGCACTGCACCGACGCGGTCTACAAGCACCTGGACCGGGTCTCGCTGGCGCTGCGCACCGAGGTCTCGGCCGCGCTGGCCAAGGAGGGTGTCGCGCACACGGTGTCCGCGGCCGGGAACATGTTCTCGATCTTCTTCACCGACCGGCCCGTGCACGACTACGACCAGGCGCGCACCCAGGAGGCGTTCCGCTTCGCCGCGTTCTTCCACGCGATGCTGGACGCGGGTGTCTACCTGCCGCCGAGCGCGTTCGAGGCATGGTTCCTCTCGGCCGCCCACGACGACGCGGCCGTGAACCGTATTCTCGACGCGCTGCCGGCCGCAGCCCGCGCCGCAGCCAGTGCCCAGGAGAACTGACGATGGCTCAGAAGCCGCAGACCAACCGCGACGTGACGATCGTCCACCTCATGCGCCACGGCGAGGTGCACAACCCGCACGGCATCCTCTACGGCCGCCTGCCCGACTACCACCTGTCCGAGCTGGGCCTGAAGATGGCCGAGCGGGTGGCCGACCACCTGGCCGGGCGCGACATCACCCACGTGGTGTCCTCGCCGCTCGAGCGCGCCCAGGAGACCGCCGCCCCGATCGCCGGCCGGCACGGCCTGGAGCTGGCCACCGACGATCGGCTGATCGAGGCGGAGAACATCTTCCAGGGCAAGACCTTCGGGGTCGGCGACGGTTCGCTGAAGAACCCGACGCACTGGAAGCACCTGACCAACCCGTTCAAGCCCTCGTGGGGCGAGCCCTACATCGAGCAGGTGGTGCGGATGATGGGCGCGCTGGGCGCCGCCCGCGACGCCGCGCGCGGGCACGAGGCGGTATGCGTGAGCCACCAGTTGCCGATCTGGGTGACCCGCTCCTTCGTCGAGCGCCGCCGGCTCTGGCACGACCCGCGCAACCGGCAGTGCTCGCTGGCGTCGCTGACCACGTTCACCTACGAGGGGGACAAGATCGTCTCCGTCGGCTACAGCGAACCGGCCCGGGACCTGCTTCCGGCCAAGCTCGCGGGCAAGACGCAGAACAAGAGTTTCGGGGCATAACGCCCCTTTCCTACTCCATTTATTTCAGGGCGAAACGGGATGAACTGAAGCAGTGTCAGCGGCACGACGGACCCCGCGTGGAGCGGCCGTGGGGGCATGCGAAACTTTTCACATGCTCACACGCCGCCTGCCTCGTCGTGCCGCGCTGCTCACCGCCGCGGCCCTGCTCGCACTCACCGGCTGCGGCGGGATGAGCGCCGGCGGCAAGAGCAACGGGGACGGCAAGGGCTACATCGACAGCGACAGCAGCGGCATCGCACGCGCCAAGGCGGCCGACCGCACCAAGGCCCCGAAGGTCACCGGCAAGACGCTGGACGGCAAGGACATCAGCCTCGCCGACTTCAAGGGCAAGGTCGTGGTGCTCAACGTCTGGGGCTCGTGGTGCCCGCCGTGTCGGGCCGAGGCCGCCGACTTCCAGCAGGCGCACACCGAGAGCGCGGACAAGGGCGTGCAGTTCCTCGGGATCAACACCCGCGACGCCACCCAGGCGAACGCGCTCGCGTTCGTCGAGAGCAAGGGCATCACCTACCCGAGCCTGTGGGACCCGGACGCGCGCGAGATCCTCAAGTTCACCGGCAACCTGAACCCGAACGCGATCCCCAGCACGCTGATCATCGACCGTGAGGGTCGGATCGCGGCCCGGGTGCTGCGCGCGGTCACCATCGAGGAATTGCGCTCGATGATCGACCCGGTGCTGAGCGAACCCGTGCCGAACGAGAAGGCCTGATCGGGGTGCTCGTCGCAGCGGAACAGATCAACAACACGGTCTACACGGGGTCGTTGCTCGCGGCCATGCCGATCGCCCTGCTCGCCGGGCTGATCTCGTTCTTCTCGCCGTGCGTGTTGCCGCTGGTCCCCGGCTATGTCAGCTACGTCACCGGGGTGTCCGGGGCCGACCTGAAAGACGCCCGGCGCGGCCGGCTCTTCCTCGGCACCCTGCTGTTCGTGCTCGGCTTCACCGCCGTGTTCGTCTCGATGGGCGCGGCGTTCGGCTACCTCGGCAACACGCTCCTGGAACACCAGGCGACCATCACCAAGGTCTTCGGCGCGATCACCGTCCTGCTCGGGCTGTCCTTCATGGGCGTACTGCCGGGCATGCAGCGCGAGTTCCGGGTGCACAAGAAGCCCGCGATAGGGCTGGTCGGCGCACCGCTGCTCGGCATGGTGTTCGGTCTGGGCTGGACGCCGTGCATCGGCCCGACCCTGACCGCGGTGCTGAACCTGTCCGCGAACGAGGCGAGCGCCAACCGCGGCGCCCTGCTCACCGTGGCCTACTGCCTGGGCCTGGGCGTGCCCTTCCTGGTCACCGCGCTCGCGTTCCGCAAGGCGCTCGGGGCGTTCGGGTGGGTCAAGAAGCACTACGTCTGGGTGATGCGCCTGGGCGGCGGCATGCTCGTGCTGCTCGGCGTACTGATGCTCACCGGGGCGTGGGATCACCTGATGCGCGAGATGCAGTCCTGGGCCGGGCAATACACGATCGGATTCTGATGAGCCTCGAGACCCGCACCGACGACGACCTCGCCCGGGACGACGACGCGCGACCGGTCGCGGCGCCCGAGGCGAGCGCCGACGCCGGGATGTCCACGGCGCCCCGCCAGGACGACGACGAGGAGATCCGCCAACCGCAACTGGGCGTGGTCGGCTGGCTGCGCTGGTTGTGGCGGCAACTGACCTCGATGCGGGTCGCACTGATCCTGCTGTTCATGTTGTCGCTCGCCGCGACGCCGCCGACGCTGATCCCACAGCGGCCGGTCAGCCCGATCAAGGTGAGCCAGTACTTCCGCGACCACCCCGACCGCGCCAAGATCATGGACAAGTTCCAGCTCTTCGACGTGTTCTCGTCGTGGTGGTTCGCCTCCATCTACATCCTGCTGTTCGTCTCGCTCGCGGGCTGCATCGTGCCGCGCTGCTGGGCGCACGCCAAGACGTTGCGGGCCAAGCCGCCGGAGGCGCCGCGCAACTTCTCCCGGCTGCCCGCGTACGCCCGGTGGGAGACCTCGGCGCAGCCGGACGAGGTGCTCACCGCGGCGCGCGCCGCGCTGAAGAAGCGCCGGTTCCGGCTGAATCCGGGCACCGACGCGATCGCGGCCGAGAAGGGCTACGCCCGCGAGAGTGGCAATCTGCTGTTCCACGTCGCGCTGTTCGGCATCCTGGTCGCGTTCGCGCTCGGCAGCCTCTACAGCGTCAAGGGCGGCAAGATCGTGGTCGAGGGCGGCAGTTTCGCCAACGTGCTCACCCAATACGACGACCGCCAGTTCGGCGCGCTCGTGGACGAGGGCAGCCTGGAGCCGTTCGGATTCCGGCTGAACTCGGTCGAGCAGACCTTCCAGCCGAGCGGCGCCAAGCGCGGCGAGCCGAGGTCGTTCACCGCGCATATCGAGTCCTGGTACGGGCACGAGGGCAAGGACAAGACGGGCACGATCCGGGTCAACCACCCGCTGGAGATCGGCGATACGAAGGTCTTCATGATCGCCACCGGCTATGCGCCGGTGGTCACCGTACGCGACGCCAAGGGCAAGATCGCCTACTCGGGCCCGACCGTGTTCCTGCCCCAGGACGGCAACCGCACCTCGACCGGCGTGATCAAGGTCCCGGACGTCAGTGCGGGCCTGAAGCAGCTGGGCTTCAACGGCATCTTCGTGCCGAGCACGCCGGTCAAGCAGGACGGCACCTTCTACCAGGACCCCAAGCGGGGTTGGGTATCGGTGTTCCCCTCGCTGCTGAACCCGGCCCTGGTGTTGAGCGCGTTCGAGGGTGACCTCGGGATGGACTCCGGCATCCCGCAGAACATCTACGCGCTCAAGGCCGACAAGATGACCCAGTTCAAGTCGGGGGATCAGCCCTGGTCGGTGGCGCTCAAGCCGGGCCAGGCGGTGGACCTGCCCAACGGGTCCGGGAGCATAACCTTCGAGGGCGTCAAGACCTGGGCCAACTTCCAGGTCGCCAGCGAACCCGGCAAGGGCCTGGCCCTGTTCAGCGTGGTGGCCGCGATCCTCGGCCTGGTGCTGTCACTGTTCGTTCGCCGCCGCCGGATGTGGGTGCGCGCGGTGGAGGGCCCCGACGGCCACACGGTCGTCGAGGTCGGCGGGCTCGCCCGCACCGAGGGCGGGGGCCTCGGCGATGAGGTACAGGAGTTCGTGGACGCGTTGCGCGAGGCCGCGCCGGCGAACTCACCCGGCAACAAGGTCAAGGAGTGAGCGTGGGCGTCAACGAGAACCTCGCCCAATTCAGCAATGTGCTGATGTATTCGGCGATCGCCGTCTACCTGATGGCGTTCTTCGCCTATTGCATGGAGTGGACCTTCGGCAGCAGCGGGACGGTGGCCAAACGCTCCGCCGACCTGTCGGTCGAGGTCCTCGAGCCGGCCGCCGCGGGCGCGGCCGGCGGGGTCGCGCTGGCCGAACGGCCGGTGGTGATCCTGCGCGAGGGCGGGCACGACGGGGCCGGCGCGGACGACCAGGGCAGCGTGGCGGGCGGCAGCGAGCGGGCCGACCGGATCGGTCGGGTGGCGATCTCGCTGACCGTGCTCGGCTTCCTGCTGCACGCCGGATCCGTGCTGACCCGCGGCATCTCGGTGGAGCGGGCGCCGTGGGGCAACATGTACGAGTTCTCCACGGCCGTGTCGATGGTGGTGATCGCGGCGTTCCTGGTGCTGCTGTGGAAGTATCCGGTGCGCTGGCTGGGCCTGTTTGTCACCCTGCCGGTGCTCACCACGCTCGGCATTGCGGTGGCGGTGCTCTACACCGACTCCGAGCAACTGGTCCCGGCGCTGGACTCGTACTGGTTGTGGATCCACGTCGCGTCCGCGATCGTCTCCTTCGGCGCCTTCCACATCGGCGCGCTGGCCTCGATCCTGTTCCTGTTCAAGCAGCGCTACGAACGCCGGTTGGCCGACCCGAGCAACACCAAGGTGGGCCGCTTCGACGACCAGTTGGCCCGGCTGCCGAGCGCTGCGTCGCTGGACAAGACCGCCTACCGGGTCAACGCGATCATCTTCCCGCTGTGGACGTTCGCGATCGTCTGCGGCGCGATCTGGGCGGAGAACGCGTGGGGCCGCTACTGGGGTTGGGACCCCAAGGAGGTCTGGTCCTTCATCACGTGGGTGGCCTACGCGGCCTACCTGCACGCACGCGCCACGGCCGGCTGGAAGGGTACGAAGGCGGCGGCGGTGTCGCTGGTGGCCTTCGCGTGCTTCCTGTTCAACTACTACGGCGTCAACATCTTCGTGAACGGCCTGCACTCGTACGCGGGCGTCTGAGCGGTTGCTTCAAGCGGGTCGGCCCCGTCGCCTCGAGGGCGAGGGGGCCGACCCGAGCTGTTTGCCGAGGTTGACGGGTAGGCGTGCCAACCGCTTGAAATCAGGGCTTGCCGGTGTCGATCCCGTACACGTTCCGCAGGATGTTGATCCCCCTCGTGGCGTCGGCAAGCGTCGAGGGCACGTCCTCGCCGGTCATGATTCGACGTACGGCCTCCCCACGCCAGCCATCCGGGAGCGCGGCCAAGCTCCGACCGATCTCCTCGGCGTATCGCGCGTCCTTCGCCCGCTTCCCATGCTTCCAGCCGTCGCACAGGTCGGCGACGTGGCGCAAGTGGTCGGCGAGTCGGCGGATGGAGACGCCCTCCCGTTCGTAATCCAAGCGGGCTTCGGTCAGGCCTGCCAGCTCATGTCCCGAGGTCATCGCCCAGTGCACTGCGGCCTGTTCGCTCGCAGGCAGGCTTTCCCATAGGCGGTTGGCCACCAGCCGGTCCTGCATGATCGGACCGGCGCTACGAGCCGTCTCCGCGATTTCCGGCCAGGGCTCCAGCTTCCACCGCCACAGCGTTGCGGACATCTCCCGGAGAGCGAGCGCGTCTTCGCCTCCCGTGGCTTCCTGGGCGTCGGTCATGATGTACCCACCATCGCGATCTCGATGTCGTGGTCGATTCCAATAGCTGCCGGCGTGGCGGTGGTTCGCCGCGAGCCGCTCGCCGGGACTGGCTTTGTACGAGCCCCGCTTCCGCGTCCGGGATGTCGCGCCCGCAGCGGAGCGGATCGGAGTGTCAGGATCACGCGTGGGCGTCATCCTTGGATTTCGATCACCGCGTAGGCGGGCAGGTGTTCGGAGAGTTGATGCACTGTCGGTTCATCGACGACGCCCGCAGCACGGAACTTCAGTCCGGCGCCGAGAATGAGACCGCTTCGGCGAAGGATGTCGTCTTCCTTCTTCTCGTTCCGGTAGCCGACCGTATTTCGGCCGTGCGGCAGACCCTCGAACGGGTCGACGAACCCGGCCCGCACGAGCACGCGGATTGTTCGGCGATCGGTGAGGCCGAACACCCCTTCGTCGAGGCACAGTCGGTGACGCGGGTGAAGGTGGTCGGGCAGCCTCGACCAGTCGGGGTCCGGGTCGTTGGCCCCGATCGTGTTGAGGTCGCCGAGTAGGAGCGTGCACTGGCCAGGCGTTGCGTATTCGGTGAGCCACCGTGCTTCGCCATCTCGATCGTCGTCGTCGGAGGAGGGGGCGAGGTGGGTGTTCAGCACAGTGAGTGGCTCGCCGGTGGCCGGGACAACGAACTCGACGCGCTGGAGAGCGTGGTGAAACGCGCCCTCGGCCGCGTCCGCCGTGTAGTTCACCCGTGTGAGCTTGTCGGGTTTCCACGCGAGCATGAGGTGACACCGCCCGCTCGCCGAGCGGGCCAGGGCGGACTGCATGCCGAGTTCGTTCGCGATCAGGCACTCGAGCGCGTGGTCGTCGCGGTCGCCGTCCTTGACCTCTTGTAGGGCAACGAGATCCAGGTCCATGGCGCGCAACATGGCCAGTTGAGCCGGCAGACGTGGCCCGCCACCCTCGAAGAGGTTGTACGTCCCCACCCGAAGTGTCGTCATCATGCTCCCTTCTTTGCTCTGCCGCGCGCTTCGCAGGACGCGCTCGAACTCCGCGTACGCCTCCGAAACGCGCTTCAGCGACGCCTCGACGTCGTACTCCTCCTCCTTCTCCCCTTCCTTCTCCTGCTTGGCTTTCGCGGAGTCGAAGCCGCCAAGCAGATCGGCGCGGTACTCGTCGAGCGTGCGATGAAGCTTGCGGTAGCGCACGTGTACGTCCCACCACTCCCGGATCGCACCGGCGGCCCCATCGAGGAGCCGAGCGTGGGGAGTTGGGCGCGACGGGTCCAGGATGCGTCGAGTGTTTCGCGCGTAGCCGGCGGCAGCCGCTTCGGCTGCGCGCGAGAGCCGTCGCTTCATGCCGCATCACCTGCGGCCGGGATCGTGCACCACGTACATGAGCCGTCGCGCCCCCAGGCGTCGGACAACGCCTGGACGATCATCAGGCCACGGCCGTCTTCCGCGTCCTGGTCGAAGGGCCGAACGTTGGGCTGACCATCCGCATGGTCATCGACCTCGATGCGGATCTCCCCGGACTCAGCGCAGACGAGCCTGAACGTAACCGTGGTGGCCTGCGCGTGCTTGATGGCATTCGTGACTAGTTCGCTGACAACCACACAAGCCAGGTAGATGGCATCGGAGTTGCGGTGGCCGCAGTGGTGGAGCTGCGCACTGGTGAGTGTGCGCATCTGTTCGACGCGTTGCGGGTGTGCCTCGAACTCGACCTCGATGTAGCCGCGTTCGATCCGCGCGACGGCTGTTACGGGTGAGGGCACGAGAGTTGGTGGTGGTCCCACCGATAGCTGTCGTTGAAGCACAGCCAGACGCCTCCAAAGGAACATGCGCGAGCAGTAACGAGCAGGCGGCACGATCTTCTGGATCGGTTGCCCGGCGTGTGGTAGTGATCACTACATGTAGTGCTGGTTGTGCAACCATCTCTACTGAGATTTCCGTTTGCAACACACATCAGTCAAGTGCGGGTAAAATCTACCGCTGTCATGTGCGCCCGCGCTTCACTGTGTGCTGACCAGGGAGGGACAACAGATGCCCACGACACCGATGTTGGCTCGACGGAGACTCGGCAACGAACTCCGCACGTTGCGAGAGCTGCGGCGACTCACGATCGAGGAGGTGGGGTCGCAGCTCGGGTGGCACAAGTCGAAGGTTTCGCGCATCGAGAACGCGCAGTCCGGCATCACCCGTCGCGATCTGTACAAGCTCATGGAGCTGTACGAGGTCGACTCGGACGGCCGGGACAAGTGCGAAGCACTGGTGGCGGATGGGCGAGAGCGCTCGTGGTGGGCAGTTGCGCCGTATGCCGACGTCCTCAACAACGACTACCAGGAGCAGATCGGGCTTGAGGCGGAAGCCGCTGCGGCGTGGGAGTACCAACCGCTGCTCATTCCAGGCTTGTTGCAGACGGCCGACTACTCGCGGGCGGTCATCGGGAGCGGGCCGTTCGTTCAGGATGAGGAGGACATCGAAACGCTCGTGGAGGTACGCCAGCGGCGCCAGCGCGTGTTGCTCACCGAGGACGACCCCGTGGAGTACTCGGGCGTGATCACCATGGCGGCCCTCATGTACGAGGTCGGCGGGAAACAGGCACTGCGCGCCCAACTCGCTCACCTGCTGGACGTGGCCGAGCGACCCAACGTCACGGTGCAGGTGATTCCTTATGACGCTATGGCGCCGTCGAGTGCCGGTCTGACGCTCCTGCATTTTCGAGACGCTCAGGATCCGAGCGTTGCCTTCGTGGACACTGTGTCTGTGAGCTTTCAGCGGGATAATGCCCGTGAGATCCGGCGGTACGTACGGTTCTTCGAGTACCTGCGCACCAACGCTCTCGATAGCCAGAACACCCAAGCGATCATCAAGAAGCGACTGGAAGACCTCAAGTGACTCAGCTTCCCCCCGTCGTGCAGCAGGCGTCCGAGTACGGCCACCTGACCTGGTTCAAGAGCATCCGTAGTGCCCAGCAGAACGGCTGTGTTTCGGTGGCGCACACGGACGTCCAGACGGCCGTTCGTGACAGCAAGAACCCCACAGGGCCCGCCTTCGCGGTCCGGTCCGACGCCTGGACGTCGTTCATCGCCGCAGTTCGCTGACCTTCGGGAACGCGAAAGCCCCTCCTTTGGAGGGGCTTTCGCTTTTTGTGGCACTGCTTGTCGCAAACAGGATGAAGAATATTAGTTGCAAACAGCCTTCATGTTGATCTTCTGTAGCGGTATCGTCACACACAGACATGGTCGAGGTGTTCGGCGCCGACGACTGCACGGGTCTGGGCCCGCGAGCCGACTCATTGACTCCCCACGGCAGTTGCGGTGGGGCTGGGTAACTACGCCAGGGAGAAGACATGTCGCTACCCACACCGTTCGGCGTGCGCCACCTGAACGAGGTCGAGGTCCCGGCGCAGCCGGCGCCGGGCATGCACTACGACCCGCAACTCCAGATCGGCGTGACCGCCGAGGGCAACCCGTGGCACGCCCTGATGCCCGGGGACACGAAGACCGCGACACACTTGGATGGAAAGTCCGACGAGGGCACCGACCTGTGGTGAAAAGCGGCACCGGGACGGTCGTTGTCATCACGGCGCAGCACGATGCAACCGCAGATCCGGTTGTGTTGGCACTGAGCGAGCGCGGTGTCGACGTGGTGCGATTCGACACGGCCGAGTTCCCCGCTCGCGCCACCCTCGCCGCCTCCCTGACGGGGAGCGGCTGGGGTGGCGCCCTCCACGTCGGCACGCGAACAATCGACCTGGACAGCGTCACGAGCGTGTGGTGGCGGCGACCAGGCGAGTTCCGGCTACCGGAAGAGTGGACTGCCACCACCCGTGCATTCGCTGCGTCCGAAGCCCGCGCCGGCCTGCTGGGTGTGCTCGGCTCGCTGCCCGTGCGGTGGATCAACCACCCTGCGGCCAACCTGGCCGTGAACTACAAACCGATGCAACTGGCCGTCGCCGCAACCGCAGGCCTCGATCCTCCGGCAACGATCATCACCACCGATCCGATACAAGCCCGGACGTTCACCGAGTACCACAATGCCGCAGGGCGCGAGGTCATCTACAAGGCTCTTGGCGGAGGTGTGTACACCGCCGACTCAGCGGCAGCGATCCCCACGACGGTGGTGGATCCGGCCACCCTTGACGACTCGATCTCATCGACTGCCGTACTCCTCCAGGAACGGATCAAGAAGGCGTACGAGGTACGGCTCACCGTCGTAGGTCGGCGTATGTTCGCCGCAGCGATCCATGCCGGAAGTGACGCAACGCGCCTCGATTTCCGGGCGGACTACGGCGCGCTGACATATGGCCGAGTGTCCATCCCCGAGAGGATCGTCACCGGAGTGACGGCCTTGATGGAACGCTTCGGCCTGCTCTTCGGGGCGTTGGACTTCGCGGTTTCCCCGGACGGCCGGTGGCGTTTCTTCGAGATCAACGCCAACGGCCAGTATCACTGGCTCGAACAGCATCTCCCCGACCTGGGCATTACCGATGCCTTGGTAGACGCTCTCTCGGAAGGGCATGCATGACCTGGAACGACGCTGCGGCAAAGCTGGCGGGTGCGGTTGCGGCCAACTCACCCTGGAGCGAAGCGGTTGCCTGCACGCCGCGTCATCTCCTCGTACCGAACTGGTGGGAGCAGGACGGCCTTCAATGGCGTCGCCATCGAGGCGTCGTCGACACGGCGTCCTGGACCAACGCGGCATACGACAACCGAACGCTTGTGACACAGGTCGGGGACGTGCACGCCGATACGGCCGGTGACGATGTGGCGCCGCCGTCCGACCGACCCCCCACCTCGTCATCGACATTGCCTTCGCTCGTGCTCCGGATGTTCGACGTCGCGGAGATCGAAGAGGGTATGCGGGTGCTCGACCTCGGTACCGGCAGCGGCTACTCGGCCGCCCTGCTCGGCCGCCGCCTTGGGGACGGTCACGTGTTGTCGGTCGATGTGGACGACTACCTGGTGAATGCCGCCCGTCAGCGCCTCGGCGCTTTTGGTCGGGCCCCGCGAATGTCCGCCATCGACGCGACCCGGGATCTTCCCGAGGACGGGTTCGACCGTGCCGTGGCGATGTTCTCGACGCGGACCATTCCTTCGACGTGGTTGGCGGCCGTACGAAGTGGCGGCATCATCTCGACCACGCTCGCCGGAACCTCCCTCCATCTCCGGGTGGTCGTGACCGATGCGACGCACGCCGAGGGTCGTATCGCCTCACACGAGGCACAGTTCATGCGGGTACGCAGCGGCCCCGAGGACGGGTCCGCCATGCATCGCGTGTACCTCTCCGCACGAACCGCCGAAGGCGATGAAGTCCGCTCGCTCGACGGCGGCTTGCCGGATCTGCGGACCGACTGGCGGCTCGGCCTACTCCTGGAACTGCTGGAACCGGCCATCGACCATCGCTCGATCGATCTCGACGACCGCTCGATGGTGTGGCTGCTGCACCCCTCCGGCTCTTGGGCCCGTGCCGAAGTACCGAAGTCCGGTTTGCCCGTGGTGCATTCGTCGGGTCCGTTGGACCTGTGGGGGCAACTCGAACGCGCGCGGCACCTGATCGCGGAGTACGGACCGGTCGACCCCGGCTCGCTCCGGATGGAGATCGCCTCCGGCGATCAGCAAATCGTTTGGCCCGCAGCCGGCTTGTCACTCCCTCTTTGACAAGGATCGTCGTGGGGGCCGACGACCCTGACCACCTGCGGCTCTCCCCCTACACCGGGCGGCGGGCACGGACTCAATGGAGGGCCTGAAACTCCTCGATCAGCCGTACCGCGTCGCGTTCGACTACTTGGTGAAGAACTCGGCGACCCGGGCAACCGGGTGTGTGGTCTGTTCACCGGATGTCATGTCGCGAACGATCACTTCGCCGGCTGCTTGTTCGCGGTCGCCATGGATGAGACAGAACCGTGCGCCTTCGGCCGCTGCCCACTTCAGTTGGCGTGCGAGTTTGCCGCTCGAACCCAGGTAGACGCCCGTACGCAGCCCGGCGCGGCGGACTGCGGCAGCCATCCGAAACGCCGCGTCGGCCTGGTCGTCACCGAGCACGGTCACCGCGACATCCAGCGCCGGAGCAGGCTTTTCGCCGGCCGACGGCAGCAGGGGAAGGATTCGTTCGATTCCCAACGACCCACCACAGGCGGGTGTTTCAGCGCCGCCGGACATGCGTGCGATGAGGCCGTCGTACCGGCCGCCCGAGGCGATCGAACCGGGCATGCCCGGCGCCGTCACCTCGTAGATGACGCCCGTGTAGTAGTCGAGACCCCGAACCAGGCTCGGCACGAAGCCGATGCGCTCGCGCGGGACAGTACCGGACAGCAGATCGAGAAGCCGATCGACCTCGGCCAACCCTTCCTGTCCGATCGCGCTGTTCGTCAACTCCTTGCGAATGCGCGCGATGGAGTCGGACGCAGTGAGGTCTGCAACCAGGCTGCTCGCGGTTGATTCGGACAGGCCGCGGCCTTCGACCAGTTCCTGTACGACCGCTTCCGGGCGTAGCTTGTCGAGCTTGTCCAGCGTGATCAGCACACCCCCGCCGGCGTCGGCCGGCACCTCGTACACCTCCAACAACCCCACGAGCACCTTGCGACTGTTGACCAGGAACCGGAACTCGGGAACGCCGAGCGTGTCCAGTGCTTCGTGGAGAGCGGACACGATCTCGGCGTCGGCCAGTGGGGACGCCGTCCCCACGACGTCCAGGTCACATTGGACGAACTCCCGGAATCGACCCTTGCCCGGTCGGTCGGCGCGCCATACGGGCGCCAGCGCGTACCGCTTGTACGGCGTCGGAAGTTGGCTTCCGTACGCTGCGACGACCCGCGCAAGAGGGACCGTGTGGTCATAGCGAAGCGCCAGATCCGCTTCCCCGGTCGCTTCGTGCTCCCCACGCCGAAGGATCTTGAAGACAAGCTTGTCGCCTTCGTCGCCGTACTTGCCCGTCAGGACTTCGAGCCGCTCGAACGCGGGAGTCTGTAGAGGCTGGAAGCCGTACCGAGCAAAGACGTCCCGGACCGTGGCGAACGCTTGTTCGCGGATTTCGGATTCGGCAGCGAGGAAATCCCGGGTGCCGGACGGGGGAAGGAAGCTTTCGGTTGCCATGGGGTAGATGATTCCGCATCTCGGGCAGGCAACCGACGGCTTCGGGCCGCGTGCATGGTTCGGCAAGCAGGCGCGGCCATCGGGCCGCCACCAGGCCGCCGGCAGCCCATCCACCACCCGGCCGGCCGGGACGCGGTGAGCTACACGTTCGGGACGCTGCCGGACGTGGTGCAGGGAGTAATCGGGACCGTAACCCGAGGCTTCGGTTTGGCGTTCGCCGCTTGGGATCTCGTACGGGACGAGACTGGCACGGTGTGGGTGCTGGAGATGAACCCGAATGGGCAGTGGGCCTTCACACCTGATCGTGACGACATCTGCCGAGCCATCGCCGACTATTTGGAGGAAGTCGCAAGCACATGAAGACACTCGACGAAGAGGCAACCGCTCGGCGCGAAGCCATGGTTGACGAGTTGATCGCCGGCGGCCATGCGCTCCGGTCCGATGTGGCCGCCGCGTTCCGAGCCGAGCCCCGGCACGTCTACGTAAGTCGATTCACGCGCAGCCATCAAGTCGATGGCGAGTGGGAGTCCGAGGAGGTGAACGACGCACACCCGGAATGGCTGGCCGAGGTCTATCGCGACCAGGTGCTCCTCACCTCGACGTGGCCCGCTATGTCCTCGTCCACGGTTCCGTCGATCATGGCCGACATGTTGGACGCCCTCGATACGCGTGCCGGCATGGCAGTGACCGAGATCGGCGCGGGAACCGGCTACAACGCCGGCCTCCTGGGGCGTCTCGTGGGAGACGAAAACGTTCTCTCCGTGGACGTTGCCCCGGAGCTGGTTTCCGCTGCGCAAGCGGCTCTTCAGGCCGCTGGACACGGCAGGATCACCGTTGTCTGCGGCGACGGCGCAAGCGCCGGTGTGGTGCGGCCCGACAGCACTGATCGCCTGATCGCCACCTGTGGTGTGAGCAGCCTTCCGAACGCATGGCGCAACGCCGTTCGACCCGGCGGCGTGATCGTCGCCCCGTTCGGTGCCGGTGTCGCCGTCCTCGACGTGGACGAGCAACACGGCGCTCAGGGGCGGTTCCTGCCGATAGGGGCTTGGTTCATGCAACTGCGCCCGGTAGACGGCGCACCGTTGATGCCACGTCCCGACGATCCCGAGGGGCCCAAGGAGCCCTGTGCAATGCCGGTGTCGGCGTGGAACGACGACGAGTTCACGTTCCTGGTGTCGTTCCGGCTGAGCCTGGCCGACATCCTGACGGATGCCTCACCGGATGCGCTGACCGTCTGGCACAGGGACGGCTCGATCGCGACCATCACCGCGGACGGACTCGCAGGTCAGGCGGGGCCGCGACAGCTGGCCGATCTACTGGGCCGCCTCTGGAACGACTACCAGGCGCACGCCCGGCCGTCGCGCGACGCCTACCGAATCGCGGTCACCGCCGACGGGGTACACACAGTGATCGCCGGGTGCGCAGGCGGGGATTGGGTGATTTGCCCGCCCTATGCCGAGTAGGTTTCGCGCAGCGAGGATGCTTCGATCAGCCGCGACGCCTCGCGGCGGGGGACTCCTACACAGGGTCCGCGGGGTCGCCATACCCGTCGATCACCTTGGCGAAGTAGACACGGGCCAATACCCGGCCCTCAGGTTCCGAGTGCTCCCCGAGGAACTGAAGGACACATGAGTCCCGAGCCGTCTGTTTCAGAGCTTCGGAGGCTGATTCACCCACACACGGGGGACCTGGCCGACGTTCGGCGCACCGAGCGAGGGTTCAGCTCGAACCTCACCGCCCTGGTCACGTGCGAGAACGGGCCCTTCTTCATCAAGGTCGTCCGGAACCGGCCGGGGGGACGGCGTGACTCCATCGTGCGGGAACGCCTCATCAATCCAACGGTGTTGCTGCTCTCCCCGGCGCTGCGGTGGCACGCGGAAGACGACGCCTGGATTGCTCTGGGCTTCGATGCCGTCGACGGGCGCTCGTCCGACTTCGCACCGAACTCGCCCGATCTTCCCGCAGTTGTCGCCATCCTCAGCCGAATCGGTGACGTGGATCTGCCCGAGGTGGCGCGCAACTGGCCGGAGTCCCGGTGGGATCGGTTCGCGCTGGACGAGAGGGAGGCTGCTCTCTTCCAGGGCGACGCATTGCTTCACACGGACATCAATCCGAGCAACCTCATGATCGGAACCG
This sequence comes from Embleya sp. AB8, assembly GCF_049739465.1. Classification (NCBI taxonomy): domain Bacteria; kingdom Bacillati; phylum Actinomycetota; class Actinomycetes; order Kitasatosporales; family Streptomycetaceae; genus Embleya; species Embleya sp. AB8. The sequence goes on along the minus strand of NZ_JBMHHY010000048.1, from coordinate 5,355 downwards.
CGGACACCTGGGCTGTGGACTGGTCATGGCCGACACGCGGCGCCGGGTTCATCGACCCGGCCTGTTTGGTCGTGCAGTTGGTGGCCGCCGGGCACAGCGCCGGTTCGGCCGAATCCTGGGCCTCCGAGTGCACGGCCTGGGTCAAGGCGGACCCGGCCGCCGTCGATGCGTTCGCCGCGGCTACGTTGCGCATGTACCGCACGTTTGCCGACCGCAAGCCGGATGCTTCATGGCTCCGGGCAATGGTCGAGGCTGCCGAGTTGTGGACCTCTCACCGCGGGGTGACGGCATGACGGAATCGCGCGCCACCGACTCGATCGTCTGCCAAGGGATTAGTGGACCGTCGCTGCGCGCCGGGCTGTTTCTCCGGTCGGGTTCGCGTGGTTCGTGTCGGGGGCGGGTGTCGTCCTGGCTTGGGGTCTGCACGTCCCCTCCGGGGCCGGGGTCTTTGGTTCGGTGCTCCGCATCCGTGTTGCCCGTCCACTACGTGGCCGTTGCCGACCGGGACGGCTTCGCTGATTCGTGGTCGGGGGCGGTCGGCCGCTTGGCGTCGTGGTGTTGGGCTGGTGGGTGGTGGCCCTGGGTCGGTTCGGCGGGGCCGGGTCGTGGCAGGTGGCCGCCGTCTCGTCGTTGCTCGTCCCCTCCGGGGCCGGGGTCTTGCTTGGTGCTCCGCATCCGTTGTTGCCCGTCCACTACGTGGCCGTCACTGCCCTGGTCGACTTCCTCCGACTCGCGGTCGGGAGCCGTTGTCCGTTGGGCGTCGGGGTGTTCGGCCGCTGCGCAGGCGTGTTCCGGCCCTGTTGGGGTTGGGTGGCGCGTGTTGCGGTGTGCTGTGGACCGCCGGCTCGGGTTCTTGGGCCGGTGTGCGTCCGATGCTCGGTTCTCCGTCGGGGTGGCGGCCTTTTCTGCCGTCTCCTGCCTCGGTTTCGGCTCGGGGGGCACGAAACCCGCACTCGTCGGCCTGCGCGTGACCGGGCGCCGGGTAAAACCGCAGGTCACGCCCCGCCGCAAGCCTTGGGGATCTCGTCGCGCTCCGGTTTTGGACCTGATGGGAGCCGTGACGGGCTGCGGACGAGCTTGGCTCCGGTCACCGGGGCCGCCGCCGGGACAACGGCTCCCGACCGCGAGTCGGAGGAAGTCGACCAGGGCAGTGACGGCCACGTAGTGGACGGGCAACAACGGATGCGGAGCACCAAGCAAGACCCCGGCCCCGGAGGGGACGAGCAACGACGAGACGGCGGCCACCTGCCACGACCCGGCCCCGCCGAACCGACCCAGGGCCACCACCCACCAGCCCAACACCACGACGCCAAGCGGCCGACCGCCCCCGACCACGAATCAGCGAAGCCGTCCCGGTCGGCAACGGCCACGTAGTGGACGGGCAACACGGATGCGGAGCACCGAACCAAAGACCCCGGCCCCGGAGGGGACGTGCAGACCCCACGCCAGGACGACACCCGCCCCCGACACGAACCACGCGAACCCGACCGGAGAAACAGCCCGGCGCGCAGCGACGGTCCGAAACCGGCCGCGAAGCGGACGAGCAACCACGAGACGCGGGCAACCACCACGACCAGGCCAACGGCGAACCAGCCCGGCAACACGACGCCGAGCGGACAACCGCCCCTGGCGCGAATCAGGTAGGCCGACCCAGACGGCAACGGCCGCGTAGTGGACCGGCAACATGCCCGCGCCACAGGCTCGTTGCGCCACGAGCCCGACTGCGTCCCGAACCGTGGGGGCGGCCCTGAGCGATCTTGGAAGTCGTACGATCCGGTCTGTCGGATTGGGACGGTGTGCTTTCGGGGGAGCGGATGGCGTTTGTGGTGAGTGCCGCGTCGGGTACTGAGTTCGGGATTCGTGGGCGGTATCGGCCCCATGAGTTGCGGAAGTTGCCGCAGGATGTGTGGCAGGGGTCGGCTCTTGGGGTGCGGCGGCGTACGGCGTTTGAGGATTTGTTGCTCATTGAGCCTCAGCCGAGGGACAAGGGGACGTGGCACAAGGATTGGCGGCACCTGACGTTGTGGGCCGACCCCCGGCGTGAGGTGGCCGCGATCGTGGTGGAGACCGAGTCGGCGGATGATGCGGGTGCCGTCTATCGCATCGTCGGGGGCACCGGGGAGTTGCTGGGGCGGGTTACCCGGCGGCGGGGGAGTGTGTTCGGGTTTCGGCGGACCTCGTGGCGGGTCGAACTGCCGGATGGGGCGCCGATGTACGCGGTCAAGGGTGACGCGGTCGGCTGGTTCTGGTGGTGGTTGTTCTCGCCGGTGTGGGCGGTGATGGCGGCGGCGATTCTGTTCGGTGGGGAGTTTCCTCGGATGCCGATGAAGACGCGGTGGAGGCAGGGCGGGCAGGACGTGTTCCGCTTCTTGGGCGACGGCCTCGAGAACCGGTACCGGGTCGAGGTCGACTGGGCGGATGTTCGGGTTCTGCACGGCTTGGCCGCGTTGCATCACACCCACCCCACCCCGCTGAGCAATCTTGTCGTTTGATCGATATGGCAGGTGATGTCCGAGGCGCGTCCCATGTTGCTGCCGACTGGGCTTCGGGCGCCCATCGTCCGGGTCGACATTCCACTACGCGTGCCAGTTACCGCCTTTGAGCGCGGTGGGGCTGCGTCGTGTCCGACTACTTGGTGAAGAACGCGGCGACTTGGGCAACCGGGTGTGTGGTCTGTTCACCGGATGTCATGTCGCGAACGATCACTTCGCCGGCTGCTCGTTCGCGGTCGCCATGGATGAGACAGAACCGTGCGCCTTCGGCCGCTGCCCACTTCAGTTGGCGTGCGAGTTTGCCGCTCGAACCCAGGTAGACGCCCGTACGCAGCCCGGCGCGGCGGACTGCGGCAGCCATCCGGAACGCTGCGTCGGCCTGGTCGTCACCGAGCACGGTCACCGCGACATCCAGCGCCGGAGCAGGCTTCTCGCCGACCGACGACGACAGCGCTGCGGAAGGCCTTCGCGCTGTGTGCGGCGCTGGTGTACGGGCGTGGTCGACGCGTACGAGCAGCACAGTGCGGATACCCAGGGAAAGACCGGACTGCCGAGCCGACCGGGCAGGGTCGATCCCCCTCTTCAAGCGGGTCGGCCCCGTCGCCTCGAGGACGACGGGGCCGACCCGAGCTGCGCGTGGCTGCGGTAGCCGGACCCGATGTCCAAGCGCCGCGAGTTCGACCGGCTCCAGACGCCGGCCACGGCGGCGACGCCGGGACGGCGATCGCCACGGCGAGAGCGGCCCCCATGACCGGCCGTGCCGCGTGGGATGGCCCTCGTGGTCGGCGGCTGTCCTGGTGAATTGTCCCGTGTCAGGCGACTGTTACTCCGCCTTCGGTGGAGTCGGTGGAGCGGCTGAGTTCCGCCCAGGCGTCGAAGTCGTCCTGGACGCGTTGGCGCCCGGCAGCGACCAGGCGTAGCGCGTCCGAGCCGAGCAGGATGTGCACGGGGGGCTTCTCCGCGTCCAGGAGGGTGAGGATGGCGTCGGCCGCGCGATCGGGGTCGCCGATGCCCTGGCCCGCGAGGGCCTGGCGGCGGGTCCGGATCGGGTCGAACAGTGCGTCGTAGTCGGCGATGCTGCGAGGTGCGCGGACCAGTGACCTGCCTGCCCAGTCGGTCTTGAACGCGCCGGGAGCCACCGCGGTGACCCGTACGCCGAACTGGGTGACCTCTTGGGCGAGGGTGTCGGTGATGCCTTCCAGGGCGTGTTTGCTGCCTTCGTAGAACGCCAGTCCGGGAAAGGTGGTGTGCCCGCCCATCGAGGTGATGACGAAGATGTGGCCGCCGCGTCGTTCCCGCATGCCGGGTAGGACCGCTTTCACGGTCGCCACCGTGCCGAATACGTTGACCTCGAACTGGCGGCGCAGATCGGCCATCGACGATTCTTCGAAGGTGCCTTCGAGCCCGTAGCCGGCGTTGGCGACGAGCACTTCGATCGGGCCCAGTTCCGCTTCGACGGCCCGCACCGTGGGGTCGATCCGGTCCGCGTCGGACAGGTCGAGGACGAAGGGCCGGGCGCGGTCGGGGTCCAGTGCCCGGAAAGCGGCCGCGTGTTGCTCGGTGCGCACGGTGCCCGCGACCCGGTGCCCGGCCGCCAGGGCTCGCCGGGCGATGGCCAGGCCGAGGCCGGTGCTGACGCCGGTGATCAGGAATGTCTTGCTCACTGCGGGTGTCCTTTCGTGGACGGGTGTCGGGCCGCGGGGCGTGCGTGGGCACGGCGGCATGGACCCCGCGCGTTTGGCGGGGTCGGGTTCGGGTGGTGTCGGTGCCGGATCGCCCGGTTCGGGCGGTGGTCAGGACTCGGCGGCGGTGTCCCGGGTGGTCGCGGTGGCGGGTTCGCTGCCCCAGCTGGCCAGCAGTCGCAGGCGCTCCTGGGACGGCGAGCCGGCCGGCGCGGTGTAGACGACGAGGGATTGGCCCGGGTCGGCGACCGAGGTGAAGATCTCGTACTGCAGTTCCAAGTCACCGACGACGGGGTGATGGAGGCGTTTGAGGCCGGTGCTGCGTTCCTGGACGCGGTGTTCCGACCACCACGCCGGGAACTCGGGTGAGCGCATCATCAGCTCACCGATCAGGGTGGCGATGTGCTGGTTTCGCGGCTGGGCGGCGGCGGCCCGCCGCAACCCGTGCACGTAGTCGCGGGCGACGCGTTCCCAGTCGCACCACACCAGGCGGGCCCGCGGATCCAGCAACGTCCAGCGTGCCATGCTGCGTTCTTGGCGTGGCAGCTCGGCCACATCGGGAAACAACAACGCCCACATCGTGTTCCCGCCGACGACGGTGAGGTTGCGGTCGCTGACGAAGGCGGAAGCCAGATCCATCGACTCCAGCACCTGTCGCAGCGCCGGTCGTAGCCGAGACGAGTGCTCGGCCCGGTCCCGGTGCCCGGCCGTGGTGCCCGCGAGGGCGAACAGATGCCGCCGCTCGATGTCGTCGAACCGCAGCGCGTCGCAGAGCGCATGCAGTACCTGTTCGGACGGCTGCCGGGCGCGGCCCTGTTCCAGCCGGGTGTAGTACTCGGTACTCACTCCGGCCAGCTGCGCGACCTCAGCGCGCCGCAGACCGGCGACCCGGCGGCCGGCGCCGAACTCGACCGGCAGACCGATCTCATCCGGCGTGAGTCCGGCACGGCGGGCCCGCAGGAAGTCGCCCAAGTCGTTGTTGCCCATGCCCAAAGTCTGCTCTGCGCCCAGTCGATCACCAAGGGCATAGCCGGCCCTGCCAGTACTACACACATCGCTACACACATCGCTACACACATCGCTACATGGGCTTGATCCGTTTTGACGGACACCCTGGCTGAGGGGCTGCGGTCCCTTGGGGAGGATGTCCATCATGGAGAGCATGGGGAAGAAGAAGCCTC
>NZ_JBMHHY010000047.1:0-57238 GCF_049739465.1 Embleya sp. AB8 | reverse complement strand
CCCGAGTCCAACCCCGGCGCGAAGAAAGCTCCAGCCCCCACCCGGGACAGCACCGGGGTCGGCAACCCGCATCCCGAACCCGCCGCCCGGGCCCCGAGTCCCGCGTCACCCCCGCTCGGGAGCCCAGCCCCGACCGGGGTTAGCGCCCGGGCGGCACCGAGCAACACCCCAGCCCCCACCCGGAACAGCACCAAAGTCGGCAAACCAAGCCCCCGAACCGGCCCTCCACGCCCCCGAGTCCCGCGTCGCCGCGAAGCGGGAAGCGGGAAGCGGGAAGTGGCTCAACCGTGGTCCGGGGTGAAGAACGGCAGTATCCGTTCCTCGCCCGTCGGGCGCAGGTCCACCCGGACCCGCATCCCCGAGTGGATCTCGGTCGGTTCGACCTCGACCAGGTTGGTGAGCATTCGATAGCCCTCGTCCAGGTCCACGATCGCCACCGCGTATGAACCGGCCGACCCGCGCCCGGCGGGCCTGCGGACCACCGTCCAGCTGTACACGCTGCCCCGCCCCGCGCTGGTGGCCCAGTGCAGCGTGCCCGACGAGCAGCCCCGACACAGCTCGGTGGGCGCGAAGTTGGCCGCCTCGCACTCGGCGCAGCGCTGATAGCGCAACTCCCCCGGTTCCGGCGGCACCCGCACCGACGCGGCGGGAGTGACGGGTACACCGATCTGCGGTCCCAACACGGGTGTCACGGCCTTTCCGTTCCGAACGTTTCGTCGTGCCCGTCGGCGTTCGAGGACGAGCGTTGGCTGCATGCTCGCGCACCAAGCGCGTGGTTGCCGAATCGATCGCACATTCGTTCCCGTTCGGCATCGCTCCCATCACGTCGACTCCCATTCCGCCGACTCCCATTCGAACGCCGGCACCCTGCACCGCACCCGTCCGCACCCCTACCGGCACTCGTGAGGAGGACACCGACAGGACTTCTCGGCCAAGTCACAGACAGGGCTTGCGTGATTGGCGCAGGATAGGTAGCGCAAGTGATCCGCCACGGCGCGTAATCGTTCGCGCGCACCCGAGGCGGGGACGCACAGCAGAGAGGTTGCGCGATGACGGCACAACGCATGGCACCGCGCCCGGATGACCTGGGGCGCGAGCAGACTCCCGGCTCCGGATCCGGAGCGGAGCCCGTGTCCCTGGTCGAGCGCGACTTCCTGCAGCGCGATCTCCACCGCCAGCTGGAATCGGTTCGCGACACCGGCGAGGGCCGACTCGCGGTGATCACCGGACTGGCGGGCATGGGCAAGTCGGCGATGCTCGAGTGGATCAAACGCACCGCCCTGGCCGAGGGTTTCGCCGCCCTGCACGTGGTCGGCTACGACCTGGAGAAGGTCCGGGTATACGGCCTGGTGAAGCGGCTGTTCCGGGATCTCTACAAGCTGGACGACGAAGCTCAACGAAATCGACTCGGCGAGTGGTACGGCATCCTCGGGCCGATCTTCGGGATGAGCCCGCGTCAGCCGGAGGAGTCGCCGGACACCGAGAACGTACGCTCCGGCCTCGACGCGGTGCTGCGCGGCTACGTCAAGGAACGCGCGCCGCTGATCATGGTGATCGACGACGCGCACTGGTCGGACCCGTCCTCGCTGATCTGGCTCACCCAATTGGCGATGCGGATCCGCGACTTCCCGATCCTGATCGTGCTCTCGTATCGACCCGACGAACACGAGCCGGCCCTCGAGGAGCCGCTGCGCGCGCTGGATGCCATCGCGGGCGAGATGTGCGCCAGGCTGATGGAGATCACCCTCGACGGCACCACCACGATGATCCGCCGCCGCTTCCCCGGCCGACAAATCGATCCCGAGTTCGCCGAGCACTGCCACCGCAGTTGTGGCGGCCAGCCGCAGACCGTGCGCGAACTGCTGCGCTACATCGAAGTGAACGGGATCGAGCCGACCGCCGCCGCACTGCCCGTGCACGGCGTGGACATGGAACAGCACGCCGCCAAGGCTTACGCCCGAAGCCACTTCAAGAAGCGCTTCGATCGGCTGGCCCCGGATTCGCGCCGGGTCGCGCTGGCCGCGGCGATCCTGACCCCGCACGTGACCATGGAACGTGCCGCGGAATTGGCCGGGTTGACCCGCGCGGCCACCGTGGTCGCGGCCGCGGATCTGTACCAGCAGGAGATCCTCACCGACGTCGAGGACACACGCACGGCCTGGGGCTTCACCCACCCGCTGGTGCGCCTCGCGGTCTACCGCCACTGCTTCGAGCCGGTCGAGCGCTGCGACATGCACGCGCAGGCCGCCCGGATGTTGCGCGAGGAGCACTTCTCCGCGCAGACCGCGGCCACCCACGTGCTCAAGGTGTTCGACCGGGAGGACCGCTGGGCCGCGAACATCGCGGTGGAGGCGGCCCGCGAGTGTCTGGCCTCCGGCGTCCCCGAGGCGGGCGTGACCTACCTCGAACACGTACTCAAGGAGCTGGCGCCGAAGGACATGCGGGCCAGGATCCACTACAACATCGGCCGCGCCCATTTCGTGAACAATCCCCCGGCCAGCCTCGAACCGCTGCGCAACGCGCTCGCCGAGTCCGGCGAACCGGGCGTGGACGAGCTGCGTACCAACATCGTCGTGGAGCTGGGCCGTTCGCTGGCGTTCTGCGGCCAACTGCCCAAGAGCCTCGAACTGCTCCAGGGCGAGATCGACATCACCCCGGTCAACAAGCGCCAGCGACTCTACGCCGACCTGTTCATGTGGGCCGCGTTCTGGGAGGACGACATCAACTTCGCGTCGCGCGCCCACGACCTGCAGCGGCTGACCGTGCGGTTGAACACCCAGAACGCCACGTCCCGGACGAACTGTTCGATGTTCGCGCTGGTCGCCTGGTACGGCGTGCTCACCGGTCGCCGGCTCCAGACCACCACCAAGTTCGCCCGTGCGGCACTGGGGCCGGAGGCGCCGAACAAGGAGCGGCCGGGCTTCAGTTGGGTCGAGGACGGCTGGGGATTCGAGATCCCGATGGTGCTGACCCTGACCTTCATCTACTGCGACCTGTTCAAGGAGGCGAAGGAACTCCTCGAACGCGGCATGGCCGAACTGCGCGACAACGGCCGCCAACGTGCCCATCTGTCCTACGGCCACGCCTTCCGGGCGATGCTCTACTACCGGATGGGCCACCTCAAGGAGGCCCGCGAACAGGCCCGGATCGGCCTGGAGATGGCCCGCAAACTCGGCGAGGACACACCGTCCCAGTGGTACGCGGCCGGGGTGCTGATCCAGACCCTGATCGCCCAGGGCGACCTCGAGGAGGCCGAGCGGGTGGCCGTACTGATCGGCTTCGACGATCCGGTGAAGGCCGACCTGACCACCCGGGTTTTGCCGGTCCCGGCCATCGTGCTCGCCGAACTGCGGATCGCCCAGGGCAGGCACGCCGAGGTGGTCCAGCCGCTGACCGAACTCGGCGAGCGACTGCGCGCTCGCGGCATGGACAACCCGGCCTGGTGCCCGTGGGGTCTGCTGCTCGCCGAGGCACTGGACGCCAAGGGTCCGCAACACAACAAGAAGCTCGCGAAGGAGGTGGCCAAGCAGGCGGTCGCCCGCGCGGACACCTTCTACGCCCCGGTGGCCGCCGGCCAGGCCAAGCGGGTGGCCGGAATCGTCGAGGACAACGTCGACGCGCAGCAGGCGCTGTGGGACGCGGCGGTCGCCCTGGAGGGGGTCGGCGCCCAGTACGAATACGCCAAGGCGCTGCTCGCGTACGGCGACCGGCTGCGCAAGGACGGCCACAAGCCGGACGCGATCGGCGAGTTGGAGCGGGCCCGGGACACCGCGATGGCCTGCGGCGCGATCCCGGTCCAGATGCGGGCCGCGGAGATGGTCGAGGCCCTGGCCGGCGCGACCGCGCTGCCGCCGGTGGACCACGGGCGGGCGGACGAGGCGGCCGAGTGGGCCAACGAGTACGCCGGCGGCTACAGCCCGTACGGCATCCCGCATCGCGGCGAGGCCCGGCCGGATCCCGACGGGGATCGTTCGGACACCTGGCCGTTCCCGGAGGGGCCCACCCGGCGGCCGGAGTTGGAGTAGGCGCCGCGGGAGCACCGGCGGTGGGTCGCGGGGCGGGCCCCCGGTACGGTGGTGGGGTGATCGACACTGCTGATTCCTCCACCGTTGGTGCCGTCGCCGCAGGTCTCGCGACGATCGCCGCAGACGGCACCGTGCTGGACACCTGGTACCCCGCGCCCGAGCTGACCGCCGGCGACGCGAACGGCAAGACCGAGACCGTGCGCCTGTCCGCGGCCGAGGCCCTGGCGGCACTGGGCGCCGACGCCGCCGCCGGCCTGGGCGCCGACCCGGTCCGCGGCGTCGAGGTCGTCGCCGTACGCACGGTGATCCCCTCGCTGGCCGCCGCGCTCGTGGACACGCACGACGCGTACCTGCGCCTGCACCTGCTCAGCCACCGCCTGGTCCGCCCGCACGGGCAGAACCTGGACGGCCTGTTCGGCGTGCTCCCCAACGTGGTGTGGACCAACCTGGGCGCGGTGCCGGTCGACGGCCTGACCGGCGCCCGGCTGCGGGCCCGCGCCGCCCGGGTCCCGTTCGAGGTGGCCGGGGTGGACAAGTTCCCCCGGATGACCGAATACGTGGTGCCCACCGGCGTGCGGATCGCCGACACCACCCGGGTCCGGCTCGGCGCGCACCTGGCGTCCGGCACCACGGTGATGCACGAGGGCTTCTGCAACTTCAACGCCGGCACGCTCGGCGCGTCGATGGTCGAGGGCCGGATCAGCGCGGGTGTCGTGGTCGGCGACCACAGCGACGTCGGCGGCGGCTCGTCGATCATGGGCACGCTGTCCGGCGGCGGCAAGGAGACCATCTCGGTCGGCGAGCGCTGCCTGCTCGGCGCCAACGCGGGCATCGGCATCTCGCTCGGCGACGACTGCGTGGTGGAGGCGGGCTGCTACATCACCGCCGGCACCCGGGTGACCACGCCCGACGGTGCGGTGGTCAAGGCCGCCGAGCTCTCCGGGCGGGACGGGCTGCTGTTCCGCCGCAACTCGGTCACCGGGACGATCGAGGCGATCGCCCGGACCAAGTCCTGGGGTGCGCTGAACGAGGAACTGCACAAGAACGACTGACGATTCGGTGGTGCCCCGGGCGGGGCCGGCGGTGATCCGCGGGCCCCGCCCCGCTATTCCTCGACCAGGTCGGCCGGCTTGGCGCCGGTGGCGACCGCGCGGATCACCTTGCCGGTCGGGGTCCGGGGCAGTGGCTCGGTGCGCAGCTCCCAGTGCGCGGGGACCTTGAAGTGGGCCAGGCGTTCGGCGACATGGGCGCCCAGTCGCTCGGCGGTGATCGTGCTGCCCGGGGCCGGGACCACGATCGCCTTCACCTCCTCGCCCCACTCCGGATGCGGTACCCCGACCACCACCGACTCGGCGACCTCGGGGTGGGCGTCCAGGCAGTGTTCGATCTCGGCCGGGTAGACGTTCTCGCCGCCGCGCAGGATCAGGTCGCTGCGCCGGGTGGCCAGGTGGAACCGGCCGTCGCGGGCGTAGCCGAGGTCGCCGGTACGCAGCCGGCGGTCCGGGGTGAGCGCCTGCGCGGTGGCCGCCTCGTTGCGCCAGTAGCCGCGCATCACCAGCGGGCTGCGAATCCACAGTTCGCCCTCGACGCCGTCGGGCTGCCGGGTGCCGTCCTCGTGATGGACCGTCACCTCCACGGTCGGCACCGCCGTACCGATCGCGCCCGGTTCGCCCTCCAGTTGCGCGGCACCGGCCGTGGTGGCCACGCCGCCGGACTCGGTCAGCCCGTACCCGACGCCGATCGCGCCCTTCGCGTTCGGGAACACCTCCTGGAGCCGGCGCACCAGTTCGGGCGAGAACGCCGCACTGCCGCCGCCGAGTCGGACGATCGAGGTCAGGTCGCGGGTGGGGGTGTCGGGGTGATCGACCACCCGCCAGCCGACGGTGGGTACGAGCGACCACGTCGTGCAACGCTCCCGTTCGATCAGGTCGAGCAGGCGGGGCACCTCGAACCGGCCGCCGTAGAGCACCATCGTGTGCCCGCCGGCCAGCGCGGCCACGGCGCCCGCGAGCAGGCCGGAGACGTGGAAGAACGGGCTGTTGACCAACCAGCGGCCGGGTGGCGCCTGGGCGACCGCGGCGGCCGGCAGATGCGCGGTGGCTCGGGCGGCGAGCAGGGCCTGGAGGTTCTGCATGGCGACCACGTTGCGGTGGGTCAGCACGGCACCCTTGGGCCGACCGGTGGTACCGGAGGTGTACAGGATCAGCGCCGCGTCGTCCTCGTCGGCCGCGCCCGGGGGCAGTTCGGCGGTGCGCGCGTGGGCGGTCAGGGCGGCGAACTCGGTCTCGATCTCGAGCACGGGCACGCCGAGCTCGCGGGCGGCCGCGGCCGCGCCGCCCAGGCGGTCGAGCCGGCGGCGGTCGGCGACCAGCAGTGCGGGCGCGCAGTCGGCGACGGCGTAGCGGATCTCGTCGGCGGCCCACCAGCCGTTCATCCCGACCGCGATCGCGCCGAGCGCGGCGGTGGCCTGAAAGGCCGTCAGCCACTCGGGCCGATTGGCCGCCAGGATCGCGACCCGGTCCCCCGGACCGATCCCGTACCGGTCGCGGAACGCGTGCGCGGTCGAGGCGACGTCGCGCACGTGTTCGGCGAAGGTGACCCGACGCTCCTCGTGGACGAGGTATTCACGGTCGCCGAACCGCCCGGCCCGCTCGACGAAGGCGGTGAGCGAACGGGGCCGGTCGACCAGGACCCGGAGCGGGACACCGAGCACGTCCTCCTCGGCGAGCGCGAACGGGCCGCCGGGAGCGGTGAGGGCGAGGACCGGGTCGGCGGGCACGGCATCGGGGGCGGCATCCGGGGCGGCGGAGCTGGGGGTGGCCATGGCCGGGACCCTAGAACTCCTTGATCGAGTCATTCAAGTGATCGGGGGTGTGATCTGACACGTGATCAGCTTCCGATGCCGCTACCCCGTAGGGGTAGGGTGTGCGGCGGCGGCGGTCGAGGCAGGGGGGTGGACGACGTGGGCGGGTCGGGACGGAGCCGCGCGCATCGTGCACAGCGCGCCTGTCGCGCTTATTGCGCCTATCCGCTCGCCAAGCTGCTCTTCCTGCTGCTGCTCCTGCTCGGCACGGCCGGCATGCATACACTCGGCCATCCGCAGCAGGAGCCGGCGGCGATGTCGTCCATGACGGCGTCCACGTCGGCGTCCATGTCCGCGTCGGAGTCGGTGTCGGCCGGTGAGCGAATCGAGCACCCCACCGACTCCTCCGAGCACTCCTCCGACCACTCCTCCGGCCATTCCGCGCCGGGTTCCCACTCCGGTCCGAGCCCCGCGTCGATCTGCGTCGCGGTGCTGCTCGGCGGCCTCGCCGTGGGGCTGGTCGCGCTGTGCCGTGCCACCCCCGACCGCCGGCCGAGGGGTACGGGCGGCGCCGAGCACCTGTGGGGCCTGCTGCGGGCCGTATCGCCGCCGCCTCGGCCACCCGACCCGATGTTCCTCTCGGTACTGCGCAGATAGGCCGACGTCGCCGTTACGTCAGCCCTGTTCGCAGTCACGACCGAGAGACATCCCCATCATGAACTCGCAGTCCACCAGGCGGCTTCGGCGCGCCTGCGTACTGACCTCGCTCGCCCTCGCGGGCACCCTCGTGCTCACCGCGTGCGGCAACGACACCAAGTCCGACCGAGCCGGCAACAGCACGCCGCCCGCGACCACGGCGGCAACGGCGAGCTTCGGTGACGCCGACGTGATGTTCGCCCAGATGATGATCCCCCACCACGAGCAGGCCGTGGAAATGGCCCGCCAGGCCCCGACCAAGGCCGCCGACCCCGAGGTCAAGCGGCTGGCGGCGACGATCGAGGCGGCGCAGGCCCCGGAGATCGCCCTGATGAAAGGCTGGCTCACCGCGTGGGCCAAGCCGTTGGCGGCTCCGATGGGCCACGACATGACCGGCATGATGTCCCCCGCGGACATGCAGGCGTTCGGCAACGCGACAGGCCCCGACTTCGACCGCCACTTCCTCGAACTGATGATCGTCCACCACGAGGGCGCGATCACCATGGCCAGGTCCGAACTCACCCAGGGCACCAACCCCGAGGCCCGCCGACTCGCCCAGGCAATCGAGAGTTCCCAGGCGGAAGAGGTGAACACGATGCGACGCCTGCTGGCAGCCAGGACCGGCACCACGCCACCGCCGACCACCCCGACCCACCACTGACACCCCGACCGGGCCGGGTGGTGGGACAAGCCACACAGGCCGACCCCCGGCCCGGTCCGGTCGGCCACCCCGGGGGTGGCAGGGCCGGACCAGGCCACTCGGGTGCCGTTGAAACCGCAACTGAAACCGCAACCATCGAGGTGAACGCAACGGGTGGAGCGGGCGGTTACCCCCTCCCGAACCGGATGGCCCTACACCTGGGGCTCCCGCCTCTCGGCGCCGCGTGGCGTGCGGGTGCCGAGGACCACGAGGACGAGCGTGGCCAGGCCCGCCAGGCCCGCCAGTATCGAGACGGCCGGGAGGATCACGCCCAGGACCGCGCTCTGCGCGTCGCGCCACGCGGAGTCGGTGACCCGGAACAGCCCGATCCCGACGGCGGTCACCCCGAGCAGGGCTATCACCACGTGCCAGATCACCGGGTTCGCCGGGCGGGGTTCGCGCGTCGCGCCGAGTGCCTGGGGCGGGCCGAGGGGGAACGGCGTACCGGCCGCCGCTGGCGGTGCCTCGGTCGGGAGCGGCGGCGCGGCGGCCGATACCACCTCGGCCGAGACCACCTCGGTCGGCGCCGCCGCCGCGGACTCCCGTGCCACCTTGACGGTTTTGTCCCCGGCCCCCACGGGCGCGGGCCCGTCGGGCTTACGCGGGACCTTGACGGTCTCCTCGACCGTCCCGCGTCGCATGGCCGGCACCTTGACCGGCGACTCGCCGTCGTAGGGCGCCTTGCCGACCGGGGCGGGAGCCGCGGCACTCGCCGCGTCGCCCTCCTCCGCGTCCTCCGCGTCCTTGGCGATCCGGACGGCCGGCGTAGCCGCGCGAGCCGCATCGGCGGCGTCCGCGCCCGGCTTCGCCTTGCTCGGCTTGCTCGCCTTGCTCGGCTTGCCGGCGTCCACGGCCGGGCCGGCCACGGGAGTCGGGTCACCGTCGGCCTCCGCGTCCGAACCTTCGCCCGTACTCGGCTTCGCCTTGCCCGGTTTGCCGGTGCGGGCGGCGGGGCTCGCCACGGGAGTCGCGTCGTCGGCATCGTCCCGGCCGGCTGCCGCGCTCGGCTTCGGCCTGCTTGTTTTGCCGGTGCGGATGGCCGGTGTCGTCACCGGGGTCGCATCGGTGGCGGCCTCATCGTCGCGGCCCTCGGCCGGCTTTGGGTTGCCGGTGGGCAGGATCGGTGCCGTGACCACGGTCGTGTCGTCGGCGCCCTTGTCGCGGGTCTTCGTCTTGCTCGGTTTGGCCCTGCCGGTCTTCTTCGGGCGTACGGCGGGAGGTGCGTCGAGCCCGGCCGGGGTCGCCTCGTCGGCTTCCGGGTCCGCCAGGCCCTCCGCGGCGTTCGTGGTCGGCTTCGCGTCGGCCCCGCCCGGTGCGGCGGGCTCGGCGGTCGGCGTCTGCGCGTCGTCCCGATCCGGGCTCGCGGCGCGGGTGGATACCGGTGTCGTGTCGTCTGCCGGGGCTTCCGGGGCGGACTCGGTCGCCTCGTCGACCGTGGACACGGCGGCGGCGCCCCGGACGGCGGGCGTGGACACGGGCGTTGCGTCGGCGTCCTCGGCGGTCCGTACGGCGGCGGCCACCTCCGCCGATGCGGCCAACGCGGCCGACGCCGGGACCTCGGTCGTCTCCAACTCCGCCGCGTCCGCGTGCGCGTCCGCGCCATCACCTGGTTCCGCGTCCTCGGCCGCCCCATCGTCCACGCACGCATCCCGCGCCGCGTCCGCACTCACCTTCTGGGCCGCGCCTTTGCCCGCGCCGCGCGCCGCACCCGCGTCCCCGCTCGGCTCGGCGTCGGCATCGGCATCGGCGTCGGCGTCGGCGTCGGCAACTGTCGCGTCGGCAACCCGCCCCGCGCCCGCGCCTCGGCTCGGCCCCGCGTCGGCGTCCGCTGTCGCGTCCTCAGCCGCGCGCCCGGTCCTACCCTCCGCCGTCGCCGCGCCCTGCCCACCAACCGCCGCACCGTCCGTACCAACCGCCGCCGCAGCCACGGCAGCTCCCGCGCCACCCGCCGCTCCGGCAACCGCCCCCGCAGCCTCCACACCGTCCGCCGCCGCAGCAGCAGCAGCCCCGACAACCGCCTCCGCCGCAGCTGCCTGCGCCACCCCCTCCGGCAGCCACCCCTCACCCGCCGCGTCCCGCGCCGCGAAGCGAGCCACCAGCTGCGCCGCCGTCGGCCTGGCCGTGGGGCGCTTCTTCAGGCAGTCGGCGACTATCTCCCGCAGCCAGTCCGGGAGTTCGGTCAGGTCCGGCGACTCCCGGACCACCCGCTGGGCGATCTCGGCCGCCGAACCCGCGCCGAACGGGTCCACGCCCGCCGCGTGGCACAGGATGCCGCCGAGGGCGAAGACGTCGATCGCCGAGCCGATGGAGCCGCCGGTGACCTGCTCCGGTGCGGGCAGGCCGGGGATGTCCAGCACGCCGGTTCGGCTCATCCCGGCCGAGCCGAGCGCGCGGGCCTGGGCGTAGTCCGCGACCCGTGGGCCATCCGTCGCCAGCAGTACGTTCGCCGGCTTCAGGTCACGGTGCGTCAGGCCCGCCTCGTGCACGGCGGCGAGGCCCTCGGCCAACCCCGCGCCCAGCGTGCGCAACGTGGCCTCGGGGAGCGGGCCGTGGGCCGCGACGGCCGCCGCCAGGGTCGGGCCCGCCACGTGTTCCACGACCAACCACGGCGGCGTGCCGTCGAGGTCGGCGTCCAGGACATGCGCGACGTGCTTCCCGCCGACCTGCCGCGCCGTGACCAGGTCCGCCCGGAAACGGTCCAGGAACGTTTTGTCGGACGCCAGATCCGGCCGGACCAGTTTGACCGTGACGTGCTCGCCGCCGGGCGCACGGCCGAGGAACACCGTTCCCAGTCCGCCCTGCGTCAGTCGGCCCGACAGTCGATACCGCCCGACAACTCCGGGATCGCCCGGCTTCAGCGGATCCATGACTGCCGCCCCCTCTTGTACGTGCTGCGCCAAGGCAGGGAGCGGCTCCAGGGCATTCCTCCGGCCCTGTCTGTCTCGCCTCCCCGCGGACTTTGCCGCAGCCTACCTGCCCACCCGCGGCCCCACCGAGGTCCGGGACGGACCCGTCAACCTCTTGTTACCGACTCGGCACGACCGCCGAACCACCGACGGATCACCGGGACATGTCCGGATTCGCGGCTTTGACCACGCCGGGCCGCGCCACTAGCTTCACGACGACACACCGGCACACCCGCCCGGTTCACCCCACCCCATCCACCCCATCCCACCCCGCACGCTCATCCGCACGAGGGAGTCGACCCGATGGCGATCGTTCTGGGGCCCAACCGATACGGCAAGGCGGAGGTACGGCTGGTCCGGCTGACCCGGACCAGCACGACCGAGCACGAACTGTGCGACCTCGACGTATCCGTGTCGCTGTCCGGGGACCTCGCGGACACCCACCTGCGCGGGGACAACGCCAAGGTCCTCCCGACCGACACGATGCGGGCCGTGGTGTACGCCTTCGCCCAGGACGAACCACTCCCCGCGATCGAGGAGTTCGGGCTGCGCCTGGCCCGCCACTTCGTCGCCGCCCACGCGCCGATCGACACCGCGCGGGTGCGGCTGGTCGAGCATCCGTGGCTACGCATCCCGGCCGGCGACGGGCCGCATCCGCATGCCTGGATTCGGGGTTCGGGGGCTCGCTACGCGGGCGTGCTGCACGGGCCGGCGGGCAGCGAGGTGTGTTCCGGCATCCAGGACGTGACCGTGCTCAAGTCGGCCGGGTCGGAGTTCCATGGGTTCCTGACGGACCGCTATACGACACTGGCACCGACCCGGGACCGGATCCTTTCCACGAGCATCGAGGCGCGCTGGCGCCGGCCGCGTACCTGCACCGGACCCACCGACTGGGACGCCTCGTTTCGCACCGCGCGCGACACCCTGCTCCGCACCTTCGCCGAGACGCACAGCCTGTCCCTGCAGCAGACGTTGTACGCGATGGGCGAGGCGGTGCTGGCCGAGCAGGCGGAACTGGCCGAGGTGCGGCTGACCTTGCCGAACCGGCACCACTACCCCGTGGACCTGAGCGCGTACGGGCAGGAGAACGCGGGCGAGGTGTACGAGGCGACGGATCGGCCGTACGGGCTGATCGAGGGCAGCGTCCGGCGCGACGACGCGCCCGAAGCGTCGGCCGAACTCCCCTGGGAGTAGGCCGAGACCACACCGGGACACCCATCCGCGATGGCGGTGCGATGCCGATGTTTCCTGGGTTGTTGCATACTGCTTGAGTCAATGGAAGCAATGGCTGTGAATAGCGTCAACAGGACATCGTCGGACATGCCTCGTCGCTCCCCTGTCATCGACTCTGCGTTGTTCACGATCCCGGCCGCAAGGAGGAGGAGACGGTGTCCACCAGCCCGCGGGTCACCGCTGCCGAGATCGCCCGCATCGCGGGTGTCGGGCGTGCCGCCGTCAGCAACTGGCGTCGGCGGTTCGACGACTTCCCGAAGCCCGTGGGCGGCAGCGACGCAAGCCCGACGTTCGCGCTGTCCGAGGTGGAGAGCTGGTTGCGGGCTCAGGGCAAGATCGCCGAGGTGGCGCCCGAGGAGCACCTGTGGCACCTGGTCGCGGCCTCGGGCGACGTCCCGGGGCGGCTCGCGGACATCGGCGACCACCTGCTGGCCGGCACGCCCGCACGGGTCGGGCCGTACGCGGACCTCCTGCGCGCCGCTAGCGACCTGGCCGCGACGCGCGGCGCGCCCGCCGTGTTCGCCGACCTCTACGCCCGATTCGCCGATTCGCCCGCCGGCCCCGGCGGCGCGACCCCGCCGGCCACCGTCGCGCTGATCGCCGAACTCGCGCGCGCCGGGCGGGAGTCGGCGGTCACCGTACTCGACCCCGCGACCACGCACGGCGACCTGCTGCTCGGCTTCGTCCGGTCCGCATCCGCGCTGCGCGGCCAGACCGCGGCACCGGCCCTGGCCCGCCTGGTCCGGGCCCGACTCGCGCTGCACCCGGACGCGCTGCCGGACACCGACATCACCATCGCCGAGGGCGACGGACTGCGCGCCGACGCGTGGCCCGGCGCGCTGTTCGACACGGTCGTGGGCAACCCGCCGTTCAACGACCGCAACTGGGGGCACCACGAGCTGGCCTACGACCAGCGCTGGGAATACGGCCTGCCGCCGCGTACCGAATCCGAACTCGCCTGGGTCCAGCACGCCCTCGCACACGCCGAGGTCGGCGGGCGGGTGGTGCTGCTGATGCCGCCGGCGGTGGCGGCTCGCGGCTCGGGGCGGCGGATCCGGGCCGAGTTGTTGCGCCGGGGGGCGCTGCGCGCGGTGTTCGGGCTGCCCGCCGGGGCCGCGCCGCCGCTCGGGGTGGCGCTGCACCTGTGGGTGTTGGAGCGGCCCTCGGACGCGTTGCTGCCCTCGCATGTGTTGTTCGCCGAGGTCGAGGACTTGGCGCGGGCGGATGCGGCGGTTCGGGCCTGGCACGACTTCCGGGCCGATCCGGCCGGGTTGACCGAGCTGCCCGGGCACCATCGCACGGTGCCGCTGATCGAGCTGCTCGACGACGACGTCGACCTGACCCCCTCGCACAACCTGCCCGCGCGCACCGATGCGAACGTGGCCGAGCGGGTGCGGGAGACCCGCGAACGGCTGCTCGCGCTGCTCGGCCGACTGCCGAACCTGGTACCCGCGGTGCCCGCCGCGCCGGCCGCCGAGGCGGGCGCCGCCGGGTGGCGCTCGGTCTCGCTCGCCGACCTGGCCCGCACCGGCGCGATCACCCTGCACCGCAGCGCCTCCCGGTCCGGTCCAGGCGGCCACGAGACGCCCACCGGGCCGACCGTGCCGATGTTGACCACCACCGACCTGGCCGCCGCCGTCCCGCCCAGCGCGCGGCTGTCCGCGGCCGAGGCGGACCAGGCGCGACATCCGCGGATCCGGGCGGGCGACGTGATCGTGCCGACCCTGCTCGGCAGCGGGGAGAGCGGATGGGCGCGCGCGGTCCGGGTGGCCGGCGTCGCCGAGCAGGACGCGGTGCTGGGGCCCAATCTGCATCTGCTGCGCCCGGACCCGGCCACCCTCGATCCGTGGTTCCTGGCCGGGTTCCTGACCGATCCGGCGCACGCCAGGCGGGCCGGCTACGGGGCCGGCATCGTGCGGGTCGACGTGCGGCGGATCGAGATCCCGCTGCTGCCGCCGGACCGGCAGCGCGCGTACGGCGAGACCTTCCGGGCGCTGCGCACATTCGTGACCGACCTGCGCGACGCGGCGGCGCTGGGCGAGGACCTGGGCCGGGGGCTGCTGGAGGGCCTCACCGCGGGCCTGCTCCAACCGCCGGGCCGACCGGGCCCGATCCGGCGTGGATCGTAGGCGTCCGGAGGCGCCGGCCCGCGTCTGCCGAGAGCGGTCACGCAACGTCGCCCCGAGGCGATCCGATCGTGTGCTCCGGCATGAGGCCGCATGGGTGACCCCCGGAGCGGGAAGCCGAAACACGTATACGTTGCGACGTGAGGCAGCAATGACTCTGGGCATCTCGACCCGCCACCCTGGGTCAGGTGATGCGGCTCACGGTTTGTCGCCCAGGTGGGAGGTGGCTGCGAGGCCGCCTCGCGCGCCTGCTATTCGTACTGATGCACACATGTCACAAAGACCGGAACCGCACGGACACGATCCGGGTGGCTGCCGGAGCCTGAGCCGAGAAGTAGGGGACCCCCATGAGCGAGGACTCGGTAGTACTGCGCCACCAAGGAAACGAGCACACCCTCCCGCTGGTCGAGGGGACCATCGGCGACACCGCCGTGGACATCTCGACACTGCGCGCCAAGACCGGGCTGGTGACCTACGACGGAGGGTTCGTCAACACCGCCGCGTGTAAATCGGCGATCACCTTCATCGACGGCGAGGAGGGCATCCTTCGCTATCGCGGTTACCCGATCGAGCAGATCGCCGAGCAGGGTACCTTCCTGGAGACGGCCTACCTGCTGATCTACGGCGAACTGCCGTCCGTGAGCGCGCTGGACAACTTCCGCGACGAGATCACCCAGCACACCCTGCTGCACGAGGACGTCAAGCGGTTCTACGACGGCTTCCCGCGCGACGCGCACCCGATGGCGATGCTCTCGTCCGTGGTGTCCGCGCTGTCGACGTTCTACCAGGACAGCCACAACCCGTTCGACGAGGAGCAGGTCCGGCTCTCCGCGATAAGGCTCCTGGCCAAGCTGCCGACGATCGCGGCGTACGCGTTCAAGAAGTCGGTCGGCCAGCCGATGCTCTACCCGGACAACTCGCTCGGCTACGTCGAGAACTTCCTGCGGATGACCTTCGCGGTCCCGGCCGAGTCGTACAAGGCCGACCCGGTCGTGGTGGACGCGCTCGACAAGCTGCTCATCCTGCACGGCGACCACGAGCAGAACTGCTCGACCTCGACGGTACGGCTGGTCGGCTCCAGCCAGGCGAACATGTTCGCGTCCATCTCGGCCGGGATCAACGCGCTGTGGGGCCCGCTGCACGGCGGCGCCAACCAGCAGGTCCTGGAGATGCTGGAGCAGATCAAGAACGACGGTGGCGACATCGACTCCTTCGTGAACAAGGTGAAGAACAAGGAGGACGGTGTCCGCCTGATGGGCTTCGGGCACCGGGTCTACAAGAGCCGCGACCCGCGCGCGACGATCATCAAGAAGGCCGCCGACGACGTCCTGTCCCGGATGGGCAAGAAGGACGAACTCCTGGACCTGGCCATGCAGTTGGAGGAGCGGGCGCTGGCCGACGACTACTTCGTCGAGCGCAAGCTCTACCCGAACGTGGACTTCTACACCGGGCTGATCTACCGGGCGATGGGCTTCCCCACCGAGATGTTCACGGTGTTGTTCGCGATCGGCCGGCTGCCGGGCTGGATCGCGCACTGGCAGGAGATGATCGCCGACCCGAAGGCGAAGATCGGCCGCCCGCGCCAGGTCTACACGGGTATCGCGCTGCGCGACTACACCCCCATCGGTGCGCGCTGAGGGTAGGGAACACGTGGGAACGGTCTTGGTGTCGAGGTTCGCGAACGAGGTTCGCGGGCGCCGACGCCAAGACCGTTTCGGTTTTGGGGCGGGTTGGTTCACTCCGGACGGGTGCGGTCACTCCCGACGAGTGTGGTCACCCCCGACGGATGTGCTCACCCCTGCGGGGTCGTCACCGAAGGGCCCTTTCCGGTGGCCGCGTCGAGGACGTACAGGTGCCGATCGGCGCTGCCCACGAACAGCAGGCCGTCGGCCACCACGGGTGAGGTGACCCGGCCGCCGGTGGTGAACCGCCAGCGGGGTTCGCCGCTCAGGCCGACCGCGATCACCGAGCCGTTGCTGCTGCCCGCGTACACGATGTCGTCGGCGACCACCGGCGAGGTGACCCAGCCCTCGGCGCCGAACCGCCACACGCAGCGTGTGGTGTTCACGTCGACCGCGTAGAGCCCGCCGTCGCCGCTGCCGAAGAAGGACAGGTTGCCCGCCGTGGCCGGCTGCGCGACCGGGCCGCCCGCGCCGAACCACCCGCGCATCGCGCCGTCGGTGGCGTTGAGCAGGTAGAGGTACTGGTCGGTGCTGCCCACGTGCACTATGCCGCCCGCCACGGTCGGCGAGGACACCCAGCCGCCGGTGGCGAACCGCCAGCGGCACCAGCCGGTCGCCGCGTCCAGCGCGTACACGCAGCGGTCGCTGGAGCCGAAGTAGACCGTGCCGTCCACCACCGTCGGCGAGGTGGCCCAGCCGCCGGTGGGGAACCGCCAGCGACATCGCCCGGTGGCCGCGTCCACCGCGTACAACGCGTTGTCGCTGGACCCGAAGTAGACGGTGCCGTCGGCGACCACGGGAGCGGCCACCACCTCACCGCCGGTGGGGAAGCTCCACCGCCACTGACGCGACGTCAACTCCAGTGCGTAGACGTGGTTGTCCTGGCTGCTCAGGTACATCAGCTCGCCGTCCACGGCGGGCGGGTGCGACCAGCCCGACGAGTCGAACCGCCATTCGCGGGTGGCCAGATGCAGCGTGTGCAGCCCGTTGTCGTTGCTGTGCACGTGTACCCGGGCGGTGCGACCGGAGCCCGCGCGCACCGGCGGGGTGAGGATCTCGCCGGTCGCGGTGAACCGCCACACCGGCGAGGTCTCCAGGCCGCCGGTGGGGGTGCGCGGCGGCGTGGGGTGCTGGCGCGGTACGTCGGGCCCACCCTCCGGCCACGTGACCGGAGAGTTGGGTATCGGCGCGGGCGGCCGGGCCACTCGCTCGGTGGGCAGCGCGGGCGCCGGGGCGGACGTGGACACCCGATGCCCGGCCACCGGCAGCGGGCCGGGCGGGCGACCGGTCACCGGCGTGTTCGTCGGCGGCGCCGGCGGCCGGGGCGGCGGCTTGCGGGTCGGGTTGCCCGGCGGGCGCTGCGGCGGCGGGGGTGCGGCCCGGTGCGGCTCCAGGCGCGGCACGGGGCGCGGTTCCTCGCGTACCTGGTTGGGCAGCTTGCCCATGTTGTTCGGGTCCGGGCGCACATTCTCCGGCAGTTCGGGCTGCTCCGGCTCGACCACGTCGCGCACGGGGGGCGTGCGCGGACCCATCGTCGGGCGGTACTGGCTCTCGAACCGCTGCACCATCGCCGACGCGTTGTCCGGCAACTGGCTGTCCGCGCCGCTGTCGTCCAGGAGCGGGGCGAGTTGGTTGAGCAACTGGGTCGGGCTCGGCCGGTGTTCGGCCGCGCGCTGCATGCACAGGTTGACCAGGCCGGTCAGCTCCGGCGGCAGGCCGCCCAGGTCCGGGGAGCCGGTGACCAGGCGCAGCAGCGCCTCGGCGGGCTTGCGGTCGGGGTAGGGCGAGTGCCCGGTGGCCGCGTAGACCAGCGTCGCGCCGAGCGAGAACATGTCGCTCGCGGGGGTGATGTCACGGACGCCCTGGGCCTGTTCCGGCGACATGTACGCGGGGGTCCCGACCGCGACGCCGGTCATCGTCAGCGATCCGAAGTCGGCCGCGCGCGAGATGCCGAAGTCGATCACCTTGGGGCCATCGCTGGCCACCAGCACATTCGACGGCTTCAGGTCGCGGTGCACCAGGCCGGCGGCGTGTACGGACTCCAGTGCCTCGGCGATGCCCGCCGCCATCCAGCGCACCGCGCGCGGCGGCAGTGGCCCGCACGCGCGGACCAGCGACTCGAGCGAGGGCGCGGGGACGTACGCGGTGGCCAACCACGGCACCGCGGCGTCGGGATCGGCGTTGACCACGGCGGCGGTGAACACGCCGCTGACCCGGCGGGCCGCGGCCACCTCCTGGGCGAAGCGTGCGCGAAAGCCCGGATCGCCGCCCAGCTCCGAGCGGATCGTCTTGATCGCGACGAGTCGCCCGAAGGGCGAACGCCCCAGATAGATCCGGCCCATGCCGCCGGCCCCGAGTCGGCCGAGCACCGCATAGGGGCCGATCCGTTCCGGATCCCCCTTGGCCGGTGGCTCACCCGGCCATCCGTGTTCCGTCACAATCCCCCCGAAGTCGCCCCACCGCCCATCATCCCCGCCGAGCGGCCGTTTCGACAGGAACAGGCGGGAGGAGTGCCACGGCGCCGGTCGTCCCGTCGTCGCGCTGTAGGTGCCCCGGGGTGGAGCACCCGCTGCCTGTCGCAGGGTACCCGCCTGCTCGCCCTGCCGCCCACGCCGCGTCCCGCTTCGCCGGAAAGCCTGGGGATTCCCCCAGCCCCCGATCACGAAGAGTGGTGGCGGAAGCGGAAATTCCCGTGCCGATCGGTCCGAATCGGACGCATTGTGCTTGCGCATACGAACACCCGGGCCGGTTCTGGGTGAACCGGGCCCGGGTGTCGCGGTATCGACCGATTGTCGGAACGTCGGGATGTCGGTACATCCGACCGGTGGTGGGGGCGGATGTATCCCTTGGCGTCGTCCCGTTCCGGCCGTTGGTGCGGCCTAGCGGTCAGTGCAGGCCGGCGGGGGCATCGGCGGGCAGGTCGGACTTGTCGACCCGGAGCACCGCCACGGCGATCACGGCGGCTACGGCGAGCAGGATCGCGGCGGCCAGGAAGCCGGCCGTGTACCCGTCGGTGAGGGCGAGTTTGATCGAGTGCGGATCGAACTTCGCCTTCTCGCCCAGCTTGGCGATTTGGTCGTCCATCGTGCTGCTCTTGCGGTTGGAGTAGATCGTGGTCAGCACCGCGATCGCCACCGCGCCGCCGACCTGCTGGGTGACGTTGAGCATCGCGGAGCCGATGCCCGCGTCCTCCGGCGCGATGCCGGCCACCGCGGTGGACATGATCGCGACGAAGATCAGGCCCATGCCGAGGCCGAAGACGACCATCGCGGGCAGGAGGCCCGTGACGTAGCTGGAGTCGACCTCGAGCAGGGAGAAGTAGAACAGCCCCGCGCCGGCCAGGATCGGCCCCACGGTCAGCAGTACGCGCGGCCCGATCCTCGGCAACATCACGCTGGTGAACTGGGCCGAGATCATCACGCCCGCGCACAGCGGGAGATAGGCCAGACCCGCCTTGATCGGCGAGTAGCCGGCGACGATCTGCATGTAGAGGGTGATGAAGAAGAACGAGCCGAGCATGCCGCCGGCGGCGAGTGCCATCACCACGTAGCTGCCGGACCGGTTGCGGTTGCGGAACATCCGCATCGGCATCAGCGGTTGCTCGACCCTGAGTTCGATCACGATGAAGGCCGCGATCAGCACCGCGGACAGGATCAGCGAGCCGATGGTCAGCGCGTCGCTCCAGCCCTGGTCCGCGGCGCGGATCACGCCGTAGACGAGGGCGGTCACCCCGAGTGTGGAGGTCAGCGCGCCCGGGATGTCCAACCGGCCGCGCCAGATCGCCTTCTCGCCGGTCTTCGCGTCGTCCGGGATGGCCAGCGGCAGGGCCGCCACCAGGGCGATGCCGATCGGCACGTTGACGAACATCACCCAGCGCCAGGACAGATACTCGACGAGCAGGCCGCCGAGCAGCAGGCCGACCGCCGAGCCCATGCCCGACACCGCGGCGTAGACACCGAACGCCTTGTTGCGTTCCGGCCCTTCCTCGAAGGTGGTGGTCACCAACGACAGGACCGCAGGGGCCACCAGCGCGCCGCCGACGCCCTGGAGGGCACGCGCGGCGAGCAACAGGGCCTCGTTGCCCGCGAATCCGCCGAGCAGGCTGGCGACGGTGAACACGATCAGGCCGAGCGCCAGCATCCGGCGTCGGCCGAAGAGGTCACCGAGTCGACCGCCGAGGAGCAGCAGGCCGCCGAAGGTCAGCAGGTAGGCGTTCATCACCCAGGAGAGCGATGTTTCGCTGATGTCGAGCGCCTTGCCCATGTCGGGCAGCGCGATGTTCACGATGGTCGCGTCCAGCACGATCATCAACTGGGCCCCTGCGAGCAGGGCCAAGGCCAAGCCGCGGCGCGCGTGCGGCGCCTCCGCGGTTTGGGATCCGGTCGAGCCGGCGACCTCGGAAGGTGCCGTCGTCATGGATTGCCTCGCATTACTGGTTACTAGTGGACGTGAGCGTTCTCTACGCGAATCTAGGGCTTAAGCCTTAGAGAACGCAAACGTTTTCTGTACCATGGCGAGCGGAGGCGAGAGTGAGCACAGGAGTACGCGCGGGTCACGTCGAGACAGCCCTGCTGGTCACCGACTACAGGCAGCGACCCCGAAAGCGCGGCATCACGCTGGAACGCGCGATCACCGAGGCGGTGATCGCCGAGCTCGGCGAGCGCGGTTACGGCGCGCTCACCTTCGAGGGTGTCGCGACCCGCGCGGGCACCGGCAAGTCGGCGCTGTATCGCCGCTGGCCGGACAAGTTGAGCATGACCGCCGACGCCCTCCGGGCCGCCCTCCCGGACCCCGAATCGTTGTCCCTGCCTGGTGAGTTGCGCGCGGACCTGATCGTCTACCTGAATTCCATCGCGCAGGGCATGGCGGGCTCGCTCGGCCTGGGCATGCGGGTGCTGTGCGGCGAGATCAGCCGACACCACGAGTTCGCCGAAATGTGGGAGCACCGGGTGATCGGCCCGTGGCAGACCCGCCTGACCGAGCTGATCGCCGACGCGATCGCCCGCGGCGAGGCCCGCCCGGGGGCGCTGGCCCCCGAATGTGTCCTGGCCGGGCCGTCGGTGCTGTGCCAACGCTTCACCATGACGGCCGTCCCGATGACCGGGCCCGAGGTCGAATCCCTGGTCGACAACGCCCTGTTGCCGATGATGGCGGCCCGGCCCTGAGCCCGATCGGCCCGGAGGTGGTGCCCACCCGCTGCGCCCGTCGCGTTCGGCGCGATGGTCGCGGTCCCACCGGCTCGCGGTCGGCCTGATCCGGCCCCGCCTCACCCCCGGGCCGACCCCCTCGGCCAGATCACCCGTACCGGCTTTCCCGCTGCTCGGGCCCTGGTGACCACCTCGTAGGTGCCGCCACGCGCCGGGTCGGGCCGGCCGTCCCAGACGGCGAGCAGCACGTCCGCCGCGGCGACCAGGGCCGCGTTGGCCGCCGCGTAGGCGTCCCGGGAGGCCCTCGCGTACGGCAGTACGCGGACCTCGGCGGCGTGTGCGAGCAAGTGGTCGAACTCGGCCCGGTAGGCCGCGCCGACCTTGGCCTCGCCGTAGTCCGCCGAGGGCAGCAGGACCACCAGCCGCCCACCCAGGTCCAATACCGCCCGGGCGAAGATCGCGTCCGCGCCCGCGGCCAGGCAGCTGTAGCCGAGCAGTTCCTCCCGGGCGACGCCGGCCAGCAGTTCCCGCAGCGCGCGGTCTACCAACGGCACGGTGTCGGCCGAGATGTTGATGTGGCCGGTGATGCCGTAACTCGCCCCGCGCACTCCACACTCCACCCGTTCGGCGACGAACCGACCGATCCCTAAGCCGACACGTCCCCCGTCAAGGTCGCCCGCAACGCATCCAGGACGCCCGAATCCTCGATCGTGGACGGTGGTTCGACCACCCGCCCATCCGCGATGTCGCGCATCGTCCGGCGCAGAATCTTGCCCGATCGGGTCTTCGGCAGCGCGGCCACCACGTCCACTCGGCGCAATGCCGCCACCGGGCCGATGGTGTCCCGTACCCGGCGGACCAACTCGGCGGACACCTCGGCCGGTTCGCGCACGACGCCCGCCTTGAGCACCACCAGACCGCGGGGCACCTGGCCCTTGAGCTCGTCCGCCACCCCGATCACCGCACACTCCGCGACATCCGGATGGCCGGCCAGGACCTCCTCCATCGACCCGGTGGACAGCCGGTGTCCGGCGACATTGATCACGTCGTCCGTCCGGCCCATCACGTACACGTAGCCGTCCTCGTCCTTGCGCCCGCCGTCGCCGCTCAGGTAGTAGCCCGGATAGGTGGTCAGGTAGGAGGCGATACAACGCTCGTCGTCCCCCCACAGGGTGGCCAGCGTCCCCGGCGGCATCGGCAGTTTGAGCACCACGGCCCCATCGACGCCCGGCGCCACCTCCCGCCCCGCAACGTCCAGGATCCGTACGTCGTAGCCCGGCACCGGCAACGTCGCCGAACCGGCCCGGGTCGGGTGCGGCTCCAGCCCCATCGGGTTCGCCACGATCGGCCAACCCGTCTCGGTCTGCCACCAGTTGTCCACCACGGGGACTCCGAGCAACTCGCCCGCCCAGCGGTAGGTTTCCGGATCCAGCCGCTCGCCCGCCAGGAACAGCCCACGCAGCGCGGACAGATCGTGCCCGGCCCGCAGTTTGCCCGCCGGGTCCTCCTTCTTGATCGCCCGAAACGCCGTCGGCGCGGTGAACAACATGGTCACCCGATGCTCGGCGGCCACCCGCCAGAACGCGCCGGCGTCCGGCGTGCCGACCGGCTTGCCCTCGTACAGCACCGACGTACAACCGCTCAGCAGCGGCGCGTAGACGATGTACGAGTGCCCGACCACCCACCCGACGTCGGAGGCGGTCCAACTCACCTCACCCGGCCGCACGCCGTACACGTTCTCCATCGACCAACGCAGCGCGACCGCGTGCCCGCCGTTGTCCCGGACGATGCCCTTGGGCGGCCCGGTGGTTCCGGACGTGTAGAGGATGTACAGCGGATCGAGCGCCGAGACCGGCACACACCCGGCCGGCTCGGCGGTCGCCATCGCCGCGTCCCAGTCCAGGTCGCCGTCCGTCAACTCGGCGACCAGCTGCGGGCGTTGCAGGATCACCACCCGATCGGGCCGATGCACGGCCTCGGCCAGCGCCGCGTCCACGAGCGGTTTGTAGGCGATCGTCCGGGTCGGCTCGATCCCGCACGACGCGGCCACCACCACCTTGGGCCGCGCGTCGTCGATCCGCACCGCCAGTTCGTGCGCCGCGAAGCCGCCGAACACCACCGAATGCACCGCGCCGAGGCGGGCGCAGGCGAGCATCGCGACCACCGCCTCCGGCACCATCGGCAGGTAGAGCACGACCCGATCACCCTTGCCCACCCCGAGCCCGCGCAGCACCCCGGCAAACCGCGCGGTCAGCTCGAGGAGTTCGGCGTAGCTCAGGGTGCGCCCGGTCCCGGTCACCGGCGAGTCGTGGACGATCGCCGGCTGCGCTCCGCGACCGGCGGCCACATGCCGATCCAGCGCGTTGAAGCACGTGTTCAGCTCGCCGTCGGGGAACCAGCGGTACAGCGGCGCGGCCGAGTCGTCCAACGCCCGGGTGGGCGGGGTGATCCAGTCGATCGCCTCGGCCGCCGCGAGCCAGAACCCTTCCGGATCGTCGAGGCTGCGCCGATAGGCCGATGCGTACGCCCCGCCCGTGTCCCGGCTCATCCGCGATTCCTCCCAGTGGTCCCGGCGGGCCGCAGCGTGAGCGTGCCGCCCGCCGGCAGGATCCCGACGCGACGGCCCGAAGTCAAGACACGCGCACGCCCGTTCGAAGCCACGTCGGCCTCGACGCCGCCGATCTTCGGCGGCAGCCGAACGTCGGCCGGCACTCTGGGCCACCACGCCTCACGCTCGACGAACGCACCGGGATCGGCGGCGGCGATCTTGGATTCGGGCTTGGATTCGGGTCAAGTAACGGGCATCGCCCGGGAGTCGAGGGAGTCCGGACAATCCCCGGCGCCCTACCGATCGACCTCAAGCATGAACGGCGCCGATTCATACACCGTTTCGTCACTGGTGATCGTGTAGTGGATCGGGATCACGGTGCCGCCGCCGATGATGGATCCGCTCTCGATGTCCAGGTCGATCGTCCCATCCGGCGCGATGTCGGCGATGAGCGTCAAGGCGTCACCGAGTGGTTGCCCGTCCCAGTACAGCTGGATCTCGTCCCCCTCCCGCATTCCTGTCGGCGAGCCGATCCGGATGCTCCCCATGGCCATCGTCGGATCGACCAACTCCACCTCGGGCGCGGGCAATTCCATGGCCATTCTCCTTCGTGTCGACGAGCGCCGAGGGGACGGCGACGTATGTGCCGAGTGTGCCGGACAGAGCCGACAGGGTTTCTTCCGACGGAAACTCAGAACTGCTCCGTGGCCGCCCGGTCGGCCAGTACGAGGGCGACGGCGGCAACGGCCGCGGCGATCAGGGCGACGGCGAACAGCGTCGCTCCCGTACGCAGGCCGACCGCGTCGCTCAAGTAGCCGACGGAGACCGGGAGCAGGCCGGCCGGGACGTAACCGCCCACATTGAGCGCCGCATTGGCCTCGGCGGCCCGTTCGCGCGGGACGGTCGCGCCGAGCAGGGTCAGGCCGCCGAGTTGGCCGAGGCCCTGCCCGGCGCCGGCGAGCATCGCGGCCAGGAACAGCAGCGGCGCGGAGGCGAGTTGCACGGCGCCGATCAGGGCGGCCATCGCGACCACCACCGCCGCCGCCCCGGCCGGCAGGGTGGTCCGTACCGCCAGTCGGCGAACCGCGAACTGCACGCCGGTCGCCGCGGCGAACATCACAAACGCGGTGGAGCCCGCGACGATCCGGCTCGACGTACCGAGCAGCCCGGCCAGGAGCGAGGGACCGAGGGACAGCACAAACGAGGTGGCGGTGATCCCGGGCGCGAACACCGCGATCCCGAGCAGTAGTTGCCGGCGGTTGGCGGTGGGGACGGACGCGATCCGCAACCGTCCGCCGGGGGTGCCGGCGGTACCGGCAGCGGCGCGACGCGCGGGCGCGAGCGGTATCCGGTACACGACCACGAACGCCGTGGCCAACAGCACCGCCTCGATCACGAACACCGTGGTCGTCGGCCCGGGAACGGTCTCGGACAGCACCCCCGCAAGCATCGGCCCGAGCCCCGCGCCCAGCACCATCGCCGACGACGCCGACAGCGCGGCGAGCCGCTTGCGCGCCGGTCCCGCCACGTCGGCGACCGCCGCCATGCCGGCCGACACGGTCGCCCCGACCGCGATCCCGGTGAGCAGGCGCGCGAGGCCCAGGGCCACCACCGACTGGGCGGTGGCGAAGACCACGCAGGCGAGGGCGGCCAGGCCGAGCGCGGGGAGCAGGACCGGTTTGCGGCCGATGCGGTCGGACAGGACGCCGGCCACGGTCAACGCGCCGAGCAGACCGACGATGTAGGCCGCGAAGACGACGGTCAAGGTACCCGCCGAGAAGCCGAACTCGCGCTGCCAGACGACGTAGAGCGGGGTCGCGGCATTGGACAGGACGAACACGGCGGTCACCGGCCACGCGGCGAGCCAAACGGCGGATCGCGGCGACTCGGCGGCCCGCTCGAGCGCCCGGCCGGAATCCTGGTCGGGAACCCGGCCGGCAGCCCTCGCGGGTGTGTGGCGAACGTCGGTGCTGGTCATGGAGCCCCCAAGGCATGGCTGTACGACTCGACTCGTACATGCTGTACGAGTCGAGTCGAACATGAAATGCAGTACGATGCAACTCGTACAGCTCACCCGAGTCGAGTCGCGGCCCACACCGAGGAGAGATGCCCAGTGCCCCACGACGCGGTCGTCCGCCCGGTCCCGAACGACGCCCCCGAGCCGCTGCCCGAACCCACGATCGCCGAGCTGCGGCTGGAGGTGGTGATGGGCGCGCTCAGCACCCCGCTCCGGATGGGCATCGTGCGCACGCTGCTCCTGGAGTCGACCGAGTTCGACCACACGTGCGGCTGGTTCGGCCTCGGCCAACCCAAGTCCTCGCTCACCCACCACTTCCGCGCGCTGCGCGAGGCCGGGCTGATCCGCCAGCGCCAATACGGCCTGGAGCGCCGCAGCCACGTCCGGATCGCCGACCTGGACCAGCGCTTCCCGGGTCTCCTGGACCTGGTCGCGGCCTGGTCACCGCCGGCAGGCTGAGCGACGCCGGCATCCCGAGCCGTCCGCATCACCTCGTCAGTGCCGGCTCGGCGCCGAGGTCGGCCGGGTCGGGACCGGCGGCCCGGCGGCCTCGATCGACAGCCGCGGCAGATACCGGTCCAACCACGCCGGCAACCACCAGTTGGCCCGCCGCAGCAGATGCATCACGGCCGGGACCAACACCGTCCGCAGCACGAAGGCGTCCAACGCCACCGCGGCGGTCAGCCCCACACCGAACTCGGCGATCACCCGCCGGCCGCCGAACACGAAGGACATGAACACCGCGATCATGATCGCCGCGGCGGCGGTGATCACCCGGCTCGTCTCGATCTGCCCGACCGCGATCGCCCGCGCGTTGTCCTTCGTCCGCACCCATTCCTCGTGCATCCGGCTGATCAGGAACACCTGGTAGTCCATCGACAGGCCGAACAGGATCGCCACCATGATCACCGGGACCGACGCCTCCACCGGCCCCTCCGCACCCGCGCCCAACTGCTCGGCGCCCCAGCCGAATTGGAAGACCAGCACCACCACCCCGAAGGACCCGCACGTGGCCAGCAGGTTCATCACCGCCGCCGTCACCGGCACCAGCAGACTGCGGAACGCCACCAGCAACAGCACGAAGCCGAGGACCACGATCACCACGATGAACAGCGGTAGTTTGTCGGCCAGTACACCGGAGAAGTCCTTGCCGATCGCGGTCGCGCCGCCGACGTGGACGCTGAGCGTCGAGGTCCGCTCGGCGGCCGGCACCGGGCCGTCGCGCAGCCGGTCGATCAGTTGTGCGGTTGCCTTCGACTGGGGCGACGTGGTCGGGAACACCCGGACGATGCCGATCCGCGCAGTCGGCGGGAGCGGCACCGCGGCCACCTCGGCGACACCCTTGGTCCGGCCCACCTCGGCGATCAGCGCGGCCAGTGCCGCGCGGTCGGCGTCCGAGCGCAGTTCGGCGACCAGTTGCAGCGGGCCGTTGAAGCCGGGGCCGAAGCCGCGCGCGAGCATGTCGTACGACTGCCGAGTGGTGGTCGAGGTCGCGTCGTTGCCCGAATCGGACAGGCCGAGTCGGATCGAGAACATCGGGATGGTCACCACCGCGATCAACCCGAGCGCCAACACGGTCAGCCGCCGGGGCTGCCGCCGCACGGTCCGCGACCAACGCACCCACATCCCCTCCCGGGCCGGGCGCGGCGAACGAGCCGTGTCGCCCGCGTGGCCCCCGTGGCCGGCGCGGCCCGCGTGGCCCGTGTCCCCCACGCCGGCCGAGGCACCGACCCCGGCCGCCCGCCGGCGCTCGCGCCGCGACAACACCCGCGTCCCGAGCAGGCCGAGCAGCGCCGGGAGCAGGGTCACCGCGGCGACGACCGTGCATACCACCGTCGTCGCGGCCGCCACCGCGGCGCCGTTGATGTAACTCATGTCGAGAACGAACAGGCCGAGCAGGGCGATCACCACCGTGCCGCCGGCGAAGAGTACGGCCCGGCCGGAAGTGTCCATCGCCTTGACCACCGAGTCGCGCACCGACAGGCCGGCCTTCAGGCCGGCGGTATGGCGGGTGACGACGAACAGCGCGTAGTCGATGCCGACGCCGAGGCCGATCAGGGTGCCGAGGATCGGACCCATCGAGCTGATCGACATCACGTGGCTCAGCAGCCGGACCAGCATCAGCCCGCTGCCCACGCCCGCCACCGCGGTCAGGATCGGCAGCAACATCGCGGCGAACGAACCGAACGCGACGAACAGGATGAGCGCGGCCGCGAGGATGCCGATCAGCTCACGTTTGTGGTCCGCGCCGTCGTCGTTCACGTCCTTGATCACCGCGCCGCCCAGCTCGACCCGCAGGCCGGCGGTCCGGGCGGCCTCGGCGGTGTCGATCACCCGGCGTACGTCGACCTTCGGGATGTCTTCCGCCTGTTCGGCGAACACGACGTCCGCGTACGCGACTTGCTCGCCCTTGGCGACTTGGGCCGCGGCGCCGGGGTCACTCGCGTACGGGCTGTTGATCGCGCTGACCGAGGGCAGTCGGGCGATCCGGTCGAGCATCTCGACCATGTGTTGCCGAACCGCCGGCTCCCGCACGCTGTGCCCCGGCTCCACCTGCCACACCACGGTCGCGGATGCCCCGGAGTGCTCCGGAAGTGCCTTCTCCACCAGGTCCGTTGCCTTGGTCGACTCGACGCCCGGCAGCGAGAAGCTCTCGTCGGTGGCGGACCCGGCCCGGAGGCCGGCGACGAGCAGCCCGGCCAGGGCCGACACCCAGATCAGCACCACCAGGGCACGGTGTCGATGGCACCAATTCGCGAGGACGGACACGTCGAACCTCCAAGGGCGCACCGGATCGGCGTCCCGAACCGAGCGGGACGCGGGCATGAAGGCGAGCCGCGCGGTTGCGCGTTCGGCTCGACCCCCGCATCCAGCGTGTCGTCGGCGGATCCCGGTTCGGTCGCCCGAGGGGAGGGTTTCCGGACTACCGCGAACGCCGCAGCCCGGGAAGGGAGTTACTGCGCGGACAGGCGGGCGGCCGGGCCGACCCGGACCATGCCGGTCTCGTACGCGACGATCACGAGCTGCGCGCGGTCGTGCGCGCCGAGCTTGACCATGGCCCGATTCACATGCGTCTTGACGGTGAGCCGACTGATCCCGAGCCGGTCGGCGATCTGCTCGTTGGTCAGCCCGGAGGCGGCCAGGAACATCGATTCGTGCTCCCGGTCGGTGAGTTCGGCCAGCCGCTCGCGGGCCCGGTCCAGGTTCTCCGGTGGGCCGGAGAGGAAACGCTCGATCAGACTGCGGGTGGCTCCGGGCGACAACAGCGCCTCGCCGCGCGCGACAAGCCGGATGGCATCGTGCAGTTCGGCCGGCTCGACGCCCTTGCCCAGGAAGCCGCTCGCGCCCGCCCGCAGTGCGGCAAAGATGTACTCGTCGATCTCGAAGGTGGTCAGGATCAGCACCTTCAGTTGCGCGAGGCGCGGGTCGGCGGTGATCTCCCGGGTGGCGGTCAGGCCGTCCATGTCCGGCATCCGAATGTCCATCAGCAACAGATCGGCCTCCACCGTTCGGGCCAACCGCAGTGCCTCGAGGCCGTTCGCCGCCTCACCGACGACCCGAAGATCGGCGGCGGAGTCCACGAACGCCTTGAACCCGGTCCGGACCAGGGCCTGGTCGTCGGCAATCAGCACACGAATCGTCACGACGCCTCATATCCGAATATCCGAGAGCAGTGTCCGGCGAGACCCCGGGCCCGGGGTCGGAGGGTGTTACTCCGGCCGGAGAAATGGGTGGCTCCGGCCGGAGAATCCATGGGGCGGGCGCGAGTACGCATCGGCGCCTCAGCCCGCCGGGTGAGCAACGGACGGGTCCCGGGGCGCGGCGTCGGAGGGCCGGGACCGCTCCGGGGTGCGGTCCGGACACCGCTCCTTGGTGGGCGTCGGCAACACCACACGCACCCGATACCCGCCGACCGCGCGCGGGCCTGCGGCGAACGTACCGCCGAGCGCGAGCGCCCGTTCGCGCATCCCGATCAGGCCGTGTCCGGAACCGCCGACCGGCTCGATCGGCCGGGTGGCCCGGGAGTTGGCGACCTCCACGGACACCGCGTCGCGCTCGTAGCCGATCCGTACGGTCGCCGTCGCGCCCGGCGCGTGCTTCCCGACGTTGGTCAGCGCCTCCTGCACCACGCGATACGCGGTGAGTTCGACGGCGGCGGGCAGGTCGCGACCTCGGCCGCTTTCCCGGCGGAGCACCGGGGTGCCGGCCGCCTCGACCGAGGCGAGCAGCGCGGGCAGCCGGTCCAAGCCGGGCGCCGGCTCGGTGGGCAGCGGGGCGTCCGCTCGGCGCAGCAGTCCCACGGTGGTCCGCATCTCGTCCAACGCCGCGCGACTGGCCCGTCGGATGTGACCGGCCGACTCCCGTGCCTGGTCCGGCGCGGTGTCCAACACCTGCGCGACCACGCCCGCCTGAACGTGGATCAGCGCGATGTGATGGGCGAGTACGTCGTGCAACTCCCGGGCGATGCGCAGCCGTTCCTCGACCACCCGGCGGGCCGCCTCGGCCTCGCGGGTACGCTCCGCCCGATCGGCCCGGTCCTGGATCGCCCCGACGAACGCCCGTCCGCTGCGTACCGCGTCGCCGACCGCGACGCCGAGGCCCATCCAGGTCAGCGGCACGGCGGCGGCCTGCCCCTGCCAGCACGGCGCACCGAACGCCAGGCCCGCGACCCCGATCCCGGCCGCGGCAACGATGGTGCCCGGTACGGCGATCCGGCGCGGACGCTCCACCGCCAGGGTGTACGCGGCGGTCATCGGCGCGAACAACAACACCGTGCGATAGCCGCCCTCGACGATGAACACGGCCATGCCGACCGAGGTCCACGCGAGCACCACCCCCGGCCAACGCCGCCGAAATACCAGCGAGAGGCTGATCAGCCCGGCCCAGAGGTTGTCCGGAAAGCGCAACACGCCCAACTCGGTGACCCGTTGCCCCACCGACTCGGGATCCCCCAACGGCTGCACCACGACGGCCGCCACGAACACGAAGACCGCCAACCCCCGGTCCACCAGGACCGGATGGTCCCGGACCGCTCGCCTCCCCCACACCAGGTGACCCACGCCCACACGCTATGCGCCGGGCCCCGCCGCCCCCGTCCTGCCCAGGTACGATCTCCCACCTACTGCGCGCGCGGTATGACCGAGCCGACCACCCGGCCGATCGCCCCCGGCCGCCGGCCGCACTACAGCCGGTCGTACCAGCCCGGGTGGCTGTTGTGCAGGGCGGCCAGGGCCAGGAGTATGCGGCCGTCGGTGTGGCCCGGCGGCAGGTCGTAGGAGTCCGTCGTGCCGACGCTGCCCAGGTATTCGAAGACCCGCTTGCCGTCGTGTCGCCAGATCGTGCGCAGCGGCAACCTCGGTGCCTTCCCGCCCAGTACCGCCACCGCCATCATCAGCCCCCACAGCGGGGACAGCGCCCACCACGCGATCCAGCCGAACGTGGTGCCCTTCGCCGCGTGCAGCGTGGGCCCCTCCGCCGGGCGGATCGTCCAGGACGTGCGGCGCAGTCGGCGGATGCTGCCCTGCTCGCGGTGCACCGTCGCCAGGTGTTCCCCGGCCGGCCCGGTGATGCTGTAGACCGCGTAGTCGGGCGCGGCCGAGTAGGTCCCCACCGCCGCGATCCGGTGCCGCCGGGTCCGGTCGGCCCACAGGGTCAGGTGGCGCGAGGGGGAACTGCCCATGCCGTCCGTGGAGGCCGCGTCGATGTACGCGACGTCCTCGTAGTGCCGTTCCCCCTGCGGGCGGACCCGGACGATCGGGCCGACCCAGATGTGTTCGGGAACGTCCTTGGCTTCATCAGCCTGGAGCGCGCGGCGTACCTCGATTGCGGCACCCGCGCCCGTGTGAAGCGCGACGGTCATGTGCGTCCAGAGTTCGGAAAACGGCCGGTCTGGACAGCAGCGTAGACAGCGTTGCCTCGGCTTGGGGAACGAGGGACCGAGAACCCCACCAAAGCCTGGTCGGGCCGGGCGGAAAATGCCCGCCCGGCCGTCCGAAGTCGTCATCTCTGGGTGGTTATCAGGGATTTACCCGCGCTGGTTCCGGACCTCGGCGAAGTCCGAGCGGTGTTCCTCGGCCCACTGGCGAAACGTTCTGCCAGGTCGCCCGGTGACCGCCTCGGTGGTGCCGAGGACGGGCTCGGGCTCGACCGCCGCCTGCCACAGATCGAGCAGCGAATCGGCGTAGCCCTCGTTCATGTAGGGGGCGAGTCCGGCGCGCGCCGCCTCGCGGGAGACCTCGGCCAACGGCAGCTCGTGGCCGAGCACATCGGCCAGGATCGCGATCTGCTCGACGAACGACAACGATTCGGGGCCGTTCAGGTCGAGCGTCTCGCCGAGGTGGTCGCCGGCCACCAGCACGGCCGTGGCGACGTCGGCGATGTCGTCCTCGTGGATCGGTGCCATCTGGGCTTCGGGGTAGGCGAGTTGGATGGCGCCGGCGCCGAGCAGTTGGTACTTCCAGCCGATCGTGTTGCGGGCGAATGCGCCGGGTCGCAGGATCGTGTACGGAATGCCGGATTCGGCGACCGCGACCTCGACGGCGTAATGGCCCGCCGCGAGCGGGTTGTTCGCCGGATCGGCCGCGGCCGTCGAGGCCGAGGACAGCACTACCAGGTGCCGGACGCCGGCGGCCCGCGCGGCCTCGACGAAGTCGGCGATGCCGGCGGCCTCGGCGTACAGGAACACGCGGTCGACATCGCGCAACGCGACCGCCGCGTTGTCCGGTTCGCGCAGCGACAGCCGAACGGCCTCGACGCCGGCGATCGGTTCGAGCTCGGTCGGATCGCTACTGGCGATCCGAACCTCGTGGCCGGCGGCGACGAGGCGAGCGATCACGCCGCGCGCGACACTGCCGCGGGCGCCGGTGACGAGAGTGGTCATGGTGAGCGAAGTCCTTTGTGCGGTGGGACAAGAGTCGAGGGAAACAGCGGGGCGAACACGGCGCCCATGCCGAGGCCGGTGACGAACAGCGGCGCGATCGGCTCGACGCTCGTGGTGTTCGGGCCGTAGTGGGCGACCACGAGGGCGAGGGCGACCAGGCCGGTCATGGTGACCCCGACGCCGTCGTTTCACCATGATCGATGGACGAACAGCGTTCGTTACGAACAACGTACGTACCGAACACTGTTCCGTCAAGGCGTATACTCACCGCATGGCCACCTCACCCGGCGAACCGCACCCGCAACGGCAGTCGCAGTCGCTGTCGCGCGCGTCCACCGACTCCGCGCCGATCAGCCGGCGCACGCGGCCGGCCAAGGCCGCGCTCAGCTCGGACGCGCTCGTGTCCGCCGCGCTGGCGATCCTGGACGCGGACGGGCTCGACGCGGTGACCATGCGGCGGGTCGCCCAGGCGCTGGATACCGGCGCGGCGTCGCTGTACGTATACGTGGCCAACCGCGACGAGTTGCTCGCGCTCGTCTACGACCGGGTGCTCGGCGAGATCCCGCTGCCCGCCGTCGGGCCGGTCGGGGCGCCGCACCCGGGCTGGCGCGCGGAGTTGACCGCGCTGATCCAGGCGGCCGTCACCGTACTCGGCCGGCATCGCGGCATCGCGACGGTGGCCCTGGGGGACGTACCGACCGGCGCCAACGCACTCGCGCTGGCCGAGGCGATCCTCGCTCTGCTGGCCGGCGCGGGGATCGACGACCTGACCCGCTCGCTTGCGCTGGACCTGATCAACCTGTACATCACGGCTCGGGCGGCCGAGCAGTCCGCGTACCTCGCCAAGGGCGCGCAGGGGTTGACCGAGGAGAGCGCGGTGGCCGAGATGGACGAGGCGTTCGGGCGGTTGTCGGCGGCGGACTACCCGCATCTGGTGTCGATGCGCCCGACGCTCACCGAGGGCTCCGGCGACGAACGCGACGCGTGGGGCATCGAGGTCCTGCTCAACGGCATCCTCGCCACGGGCTGACTTGTCGGGCGGCCTCGGTCGTGCGCACCGACGTGCCGAGGCGTGCGGCCGTCGGCGGCGGCCCGGCTACGGATCCGCAGGAGCAGGAGCAGGAGCCGGAGCACCCATCAACTCCCGGGAGGCCACGGCGTGATCGACGAAGGCATGTGCGGGCGATCTCCGGTATAGCTGTCGGGTCGTCAGCTATACCGACCATCCAGTCACCCGGGGTCCGCCATGTCCGACGCCTGGACCGTCGCCCTGCTCATGGGCGGGATCGTGCTGCTCGGCGCCTCGGTGCAGCGGCTGACCGGGATGGGCTTCGCGCTGGTCGCGGCGCCCGGCCTGGTGTTGTTGCTCGGCCCGGCGCAGGGGGTGGTGTTGTGCAACGGCGGCGCGGGGGTGATCAGCGCGATCGGGCTGGCCGCATCCTGGCGTCGGGTACGCCTGGCCGCGATGCTCCCGCTGGTGATCGCGGCGGCGTGCACCGTCCCGCTGGGCTCGTGGGTGGCCGCGCGGTTGCCGGAGCCGTGGTTGCTCGCGGGCATCGGCGCGGCGGTCTGCGTCGCGGTGGTGTTCGTGATGCGCGGGGTGCGTGTACCGGCCCTACGGGCCCGCCGGGGCGCGGTGGCCGCCGGCGCGGCGAGTGGCTTCATGAACTCCTCGGCCGGCGTCGGCGGCCCGGCGGTATCCCTGTACGCCCTCAACGCCGGGTGGACCGCCGCCGAGTTCGTCCCCAACGCCCAGTTCTACGGGGTTGTGGTGAACGCCTTCTCCCTGGCCGCCAAACCACTGCCCCACCTGACCGCGCAGTCCTGGACGACAATCACGACAGCCCTGATATCCGGCGCCGCGATAGGCCAATTCCTGGCCGCCCACACCAACGAACACCAGGCCAAACGCGCCGTGCAATGGCTGGCTCTGGCCGGCGGCGCGACAACCCTCGCCAAGGGCCTGTGGACCCTGTAACGCCTCGAACCCGACCGTCGCGTCAGGCCACGTGGAAGGACACGTCACCGATGTTCACAGCCACCTCGAGCCGACCCCCGAGCGCAGCCGCATACGAGCGCAGCGTCTCCAACTCCATCGCGTCGAGATCCCCCGTCTCGATCTGCGACACGCGTGCTTGCGAGACGCCGAGCACGGCCGCGACCTCTGTCTGCGTCTTGCCCAACGACTTGCGCAGTTCCTTCAGTTGGAAGCCGACGACGTAGGCATCCAACTCGGCCCGGGCCCGCGACTGCACGGCAGGATCGGCCAGGTTCGGACTGACACGGTGGGCGTCGGCTTTGACATCCTGCCAACGTCGAGCGGGATTCATGCTCGCTGCTCCTTCAACTCCTTCTGCTCCTCGCGAAACACCCACCACCACCGAGCTTCCGCAAGCGGGATCGCCTCTTCGTACCACCGCGACCGGTGATCGGGCACACGAATGAGAGTCACATCCCTCTCGTGGTGTCGTTTGGGGCTCCCGCGTGGGCAGATCATCAGAATGATCCTCATGAAAGATCTGGCCGAACCCGCGTCCCCGGTCGAGTCGCGTCCCGGGGCGGGCCGTGGGGGTGGGGGGCGGACCGCGGCGGAGGAGGAGAAGCTTCGCGGGGTGCGGCGGATGAAGGTGATTGCCACCGGGTTTTTGGTTTTCGCCGTCGTGTTGTTCGTACTGGCTCGGTGGGCCGAGGCGCGGGGGGCCGGGAGTTGGGCCGGGTACGTGCAGGCCGCGGCCGAGGCCGGGATGGTCGGGGCGATGGCCGACTGGTTCGCGGTGACCGCGTTGTTTCGGCGACCGCTCGGGCTGCCGATCCCGCATACCGCGATCATCCCGACCCGCAAGGACGCCCTCGGGCGCAATCTCGGCGAGTTCGTCGGGGAGAACTTCCTCTCCGAGTCGGTCGTCCGGCAGCGGCTGAGTCGGATGGAGGTCTCCCGGCGGGCCGGCACCTGGCTGGCTGCCCCCGGGCATGCCGAGCGGGTCACCGACCAACTGGGCGCGCTGGCCCGCGCCGCGCTCACCGTGCTGCGCGACGAGGACGTGCAGAGCGTGTTCGCCCACGCGATCACCCGTCGGGTCTCCGCCCAGGCGGTCGCCCAGCCGATCGGCGAGTTGCTCGACCGGATGGTTCGCGAGGGAGCCCACCACGGCCTGGTCGACCTGGTCGCGGACAAGGCGCACGACTGGCTGGAGCAACATCGCGACGCCGTGCTGCGCGTGGTCAGCGAGGAGTCGCCGGGCTGGGCACCGCGCTTCCTGGACCGGCAGATCGCCAACAAGGTGCACCGCGAACTGGTCCGGTTCGCGGGCGCGGTGCGCGACGATCCGGAGCATCCGGCCCGACTCGCGGTGGACAACTTCCTTGCCGACGTGGCCCGCGACCTCCAGCACGATCCGCAGATGATCGCCCAGATCGAGGGCCTGCGCGATCGCACCATCGCGCACCCGGCCGTGCAGGAACTGATCGCGTCGGTGTGGAGCGCCGCCCGCGCGATGCTCGTCGAGGCCACCGAGGACCCGAACAGCGAACTGCGCAGCCGGGTCACCGTCGCGCTGCGCTCGCTCGCCGGGCGACTCGCCGAGGACCCGCGCGTACGCGGCAAGGCCGACCGCTGGATCGAGCAGGCCGTCGCCTACGTGGTGACCACGTACCGCGACGAGATCACCGCGTTGATCACCGACACGGTCGGCGCGTGGGACCCGAAGGAGACCAGTCGCAAGATCGAGATCAACGTCGGCCGCGACCTCCAGTTCATCCGGATCAACGGCACCGTCGTCGGCGCGCTGGTCGGCCTGCTGATCCACACCGTGACCCAGGTCACCGGCTGAGCGCGGCAACCGGGCCGGCTACCGCGACAGTTCCTCCGCCCGCGCCTTCGCCGCGCGCAGGTCCACCTTGCCGGCGGCCGTACGCGGGACGGCTTCGACGAAGTGGATGCGCTTGGGCGTCTTGTAGCCCGCGATCCGGGCCCGCGCGTGCGCCGTGATCGCCTCGGCCGTCGGTTCGGTGCCGTCCCGGACCACCACGAGCGCCGTGACCGCCTGGCCGAAGCGCGGGTCCGGTACGCCGACCACGACCGCGTCGAACACGTCGGCGTGCGACTTCAGCACGTTCTCCACCTCGTCCGGATACACCTTCTCGCCGCCGGTGTTGATCGTCGCGCTGCCGCGGCCCAGCAGGATGATGCTGCCGTCCCGGTCGAGCAGCGCGGAGTCGCCCGGCAACACCCAGCGCCGCCCGGCCGCGTCCCGGACGAAGGTGGCCTTCGTCTTCTCGTCGTCGCCGTGATACCCGAGCGGGATGTGTCCGCTGACCGCGAGTCGGCCCACCTCCCCCGAGCCGGGCTCGACCGGCACCAGGTGCTCGTCGAGCACCGTGGTGGTGTCCGAGGCGGCGAACCGGGTGGCCGCGCCGAGCGCGCCGGTCTGCCGGGTCGCGGCGCCGGTCTCGGACGCGCCGAAGCTGTCGATCACGAACAGGCCCGCCTGTTCGAGCGCGGTCCGGACCGCGGCGCTCATCGGCGCCCCGCCGTTGCTGACCGCCTTGAGCGCGGACAGGTCGTAGCGGTCCGGATTGGCCGCCAGCCAGTCCGCCAGCGGCCGGCCCATGCCGTCGCCGACCACCGCCATCGACAGCGCCTTCTCCCGGGCCGCCAGCGCCAGTACGGCGTCCGCGTCGAAGGTGCGCCCGGTCCACATCAGGAACGTGTTGCCCATATAGAAGGTGTTCCACATCGACCACTGCCCGCCGCCGTGCATCATCGGCGCCAGCCCGAGCATGGTCAGCCCGGCCGACTCCCGTACCGTCTCCGCCAGTTCGCCCGGCGCCGGCAACTTCGGCCGAGCGCCGCGACCGGCCTGGAGGGCGGCGAAGAAGATGTCCTCGCCGCGCCACAGCACACACTTGGGCATCCCGGTCGTACCGCCCGTGTACAGGCCGTACAGATCGTCCTCGCTGCGCGCCCCGAAGCCGCGTGCGGGCGAGGCCGCCGCGAGCGCGGCCTCGTAGCCGACGGTGCCCTCGGCCGGTTCGGTCGAGCCGTCCTCCAGGATCACCACGTGCTTCACCGCCGGGAAGTCGGCCCGGATCGCCTCGGTGAGCCCCGCGAACGAGCGCTCGGCGACCACCGCGACCATGCCCGAGTTCTCGTAGAGGTAGCGCAGTTCCGCCTCGACGTAGCGGTAGTTGATGTTGATCGGCACCGCACGCGCCTTGTGGCAGCCGATCATCGCCTCGACCCACTCGGCGCGATTCCACGCGTGGATCCCGACGAAGTCGCCCGGCTCGATCCCGGCCCCGAGCAGGTGGTGCGCGAACCGGTTGGCCCGCTCGTCCAGTTGACGGTACGTCAGTCGTACCTCGCCCGCGATCAACGCGGTGCGGTCGGGAATCGCGTCCACCACGATCTCGAACAGATCGGCGAGGTTGAACGACGGGCTGACGGACGTCATGGTCGGCTCCCACGGCGGATGAACGAAACGAACGAACAACGAACGAGCAACGGGCGAACTGGCGAACGAGCAGCCCGGAACGGCTCGAAGCAGGGTCGGGCCAACTTACCCTTGACTCGATCAAAAGAATAGGTTCACCGCCGCCGGTCGACCCCCGCCCGCCGACCCCTCGGCAGCGCAGTGAAATCAGCCGCGGGTGGGCCGCAACCCGGACCCCCACCCGTGCGTCGAAATGATGAGGACCCGCCGGGGGATTGCCGTCCCTGACCCGGCGGGCCCGTTTCATGCCGAAGTTTTCCGATGGCACATCAGGTGCCCTTGAACTCCGGGGTCTTCTTCGCCGCGAAGGCTCGCGGACCGATCTTGGCGTCGTCGCTCATGAATACTCGCATGCCGATCTGCGATTCCAGCTTGAACGCATCTTCCTCGGTCAACTGGTCGGTTTCACGCAGAACGCGCAGGACCGCCTGAACGGCGATCGGACCGTTGGCGGCGATCTGGTGGGCGATCTCCATCGCCCGCTCCAGCGCACCGCCGTCCGGCACGACATGGCCGATCAGACCGAGCTCCTTGGCTTCGGGCGCCTTGATATGGCGGCCCGTCAACAGCAGGTCGGCGGCGACAGTGTACGGAATCTGACGGCGCAGGCGCACCGCCGACCC
This sequence comes from Embleya sp. AB8, assembly GCF_049739465.1. Classification (NCBI taxonomy): domain Bacteria; kingdom Bacillati; phylum Actinomycetota; class Actinomycetes; order Kitasatosporales; family Streptomycetaceae; genus Embleya; species Embleya sp. AB8. Next base: position 18,360 of record NZ_JBMHHY010000047.1, on the reverse strand, counting down.
GCCGAGCGGGAAAAGACCCCAGCGCACCTCGGACACCCCGAAACGCGCCGACTCGCCCGCGACGCGGATGTCGGTGGCCTGGAGGATCTCGGTGCCGCCCGCGATGGCCGGTCCCTCGATCGCGGCGATCAGGGGCTTGGTGAGGGTGAAGCCCTTGAGACACCACTTCATCACGGACATGTCCATCGCCGGCCGACCGTCGCCGCCCTTGAACGCGTCGCCCGGCGCACGCCGACTCATCGCCTTGAGGTCGGCGCCCGCGCAGAACGCGCCGCCGGCGCCGGTGAGGACGGCCACCCGGATCTCCGGGTTCGCGTTGACCTCGTCCCAGGCGGCCTCCAGGATCTGGACCATCTCGCCGGTGACCGCGTTGCGCGCCTCCGGGCGGTTCATCGTGACGATCAGGACGGGGCCGTCCCGCTCGACCAGGGCGTGGGGTTCGCTCATGTTTCCTCGTCTCCAGGGGTCACAGGGGTATGTCGTCGCGGCCGTCGCAGCCATCGCGGCAGGCCGTGGCCGCCGCCGTTCGGCAACCACAGCAACCACGGCAGCCGCAGCAGTCGCCGCTCAGGCGAACTCGCCCGCCGCCGTGGCCGCGAAGCCGGCGCCGATCCGCAGCGCCTGCTCGGTCGCGCCGCCGAGGGAGAGTTCGAGCTGCTTGGCGTGGTTGAAGTAGCGGTGTACGAAGTGCTCCTCGGCAATCCCCATCCCGCCGTGCACGTGTATCGCCGCGTGCGCCACCCGGTGCCCGCCGTCGGCCGCCCAGAACTTGGCGGTGGCGATCGCCTCCGCCGCGTCCAGCCCCTCGGCCGCCTGCCACGCGGCCTGCCACGTGGTCAGCCGGATCCCCTCGACATCGATGTAGGCATCGGCCAGCCGGTGGCCCACCGCCTGGAACGAGCCGATCGGCCGCTTGAACTGGACCCGTTCGCTCGCGTACTTCGCGGTCTCGCGCATCGCCTTCTCGGTCACCCCGAGCTGCGTCGCGCACAGCGCGAGGGTGGCCCGGTCGCGCAGCCGCAGCGCCGCGTCGGGGCCGCCCAGCGGCACGCCGACCGCGCCCACCAGCGTCACCAGGCCGGCGATCTCCTTGGCCGTGGTCAGCTGCGCCTCGATCCGCACCCCGGGCGCCTGCGGCTCGACCAGGAACACCCCGGCCGCGCCGCCCCCGAGGTCCGCCGACACCAGGATCAGGTCGGCGATCGTGGCCACCGGCACGCCGGTCTTGACCCCGTCCAGGCGCCAAGTCCCGTCAACCCGCGCCGCCTTGGTGGCGGGCGCCGCGCCGTCCCGCCCATACGGCTCGGCCAGCGCGTAGGTCAGGATCCTTGATCCGTCCACCGCCCCCGGCAGCCACGCCGCCTGCTGCTCGGCCGTCCCCAACTCGTTCAGGATCGACGCGGCCACCACGATCGACGGCCCGAACGGCACCGGCGCGAGGGTACGGCCGATCTGCTCCAGGATCAGGCACTGCTCGAACACGCCGTAGCCCGAACCGCCGAACTCCTCCGGCAGCCCGATCCCGAGCAGATTGGCCTTGGCCAACTCCGCCCACAACTCCCGGTCCAGGCGCGGCGCGCCCTCGTCCTCGACCCGCCGATCCAGCGCGGTGAGCGCCTCGTGGGTGACCCGCTCGCCGAGGATCCGCCCGGCCAGGCCCACCAGGTCCTGCTGTTCTTCCGTGTAATCGAAGTCCATTTCACCTGTCCTTGTCAGCGTGGTGACGGCGGGTCAGCGGGGCGGGCGGGGCAGACCCAGGCCCAGCATCGCGATCATGTCGCGCTGTACCTCGTTGGTGCCGCCACCGAAGGTGAGGATCAGCGCCGTACGGTGCATCTTCTCCAGCCGACCGCGCAGCACCGCGCCGGGCGAGTCCTGCTGGAGATAGGCGTCCTCGCCCATGCACTCCATCAGCAACCGGTAGGCCTCGGTGGCGAATTCGGTCCCGAAGATCTTGGTCGCCGAGGCGTCGGCGGGACCGACCTTGGTGCCGTGGTCGACCGACCAGGCGATCTTCCAGTTGACCAGCTTGAGGAACTCGACCTTGGCGTGCACCCGGCCCAGGTTGGCCTGGACGTGCTCCCGGTCGATCACCCGCGAGCCGTCCGGGAGCAGCGCCCGTTCGGCCCAGCGCCGGGTCTCGTGCAGCGCGAGCTGGATGGCGGCGGCCGAACACAGCGCCACCCGCTCGCGGTTGAGCTGGCCGGTGATCAACTTCCAGCCGCCGTTGAGCTCGCCGACCAGCGCCGAGGCGGGCACCCGGACGTTCTCGTAGAACGTCTGCGCCGTGGTCTGGCCGCCCATGGTCTTGATCGGCGTCCAGGAGAAGCCCTCGGCGTTGGTCGGCACCAGGAACATGCTCAACCCCCGGTGCCGGGCCGCGTCGGGGTCGGTACGCGCGGCCAGCCACACGTAGTCCGCGACGTGGATCAGCGAGGTCCACATCTTCTGGCCGTTGATGATCCAGTCGTCGCCGTCCCGGACCGCCTTGGTGGTCAGCGCGGCCAGGTCGGTGCCCGCGCCCGGCTCCGAGTAGCCGATCGAGAAGTGCATGTCGCCGGCGAGAATCTTCGGGAGGAAGAAGTCGCGCTGTTCCCGGGTGCCGTACTCCATCAGCGTCGGCCCGACGGTGTTGATGGTCAGGAACGGCACCGCGGCGCCGGCCAGCGTGGCCTCGTCGGTGAAGATCAGCTGTTCGAGCATCGTGCGGTCCTGGCCGCCGTATTCCTTGGGCCAGCCGATACCCAGCCAGCCGTCCTCGCCCATCTGCTTGACGACGCGGCAGTACGCGCCGTCCTTGCCCATCAGGCTGGTCTCGCCCGCAGCCTGTTCGGCCCGGATCTCGGGGGTCATGATCCGCGCGAAGTACTCGCGCAGTTCCCGCCGCAGGTCCTCCTGCTCGGGGGTGTAGGCGATGTGCACGTGGTCTCCCTATAGCGATAACCGATAGCGACAACCGGGAAAAGTGGCTTCGTCAGCTCCTGGGCAGGCCCAGGATGCGTTCGGCGACGACGTTGAGCTGGATCTCCCGGGTGCCGCCGCCGAGCAGGACCGCCGGCAACGAGAGGTAGGCGGTGAGCAGTTCGCCGCCGAGGCCGTCGTGGTGGGTGCCGCCCGCGCCGATCCGGTCCAGGCGCGCGGTGACCACCGCCCGCTGGTGTTCGGTGACGGCGAGCTTGAGGACGCTGGAGGCGGCGCCCGGGTCGAGTCCGGACAACTGCCGAAGGGTCGAGCGCAGGGTCAACGCGCGCAGTGCGAAGTTCTCCGCCGCGAAGCCGCCGAGTCGACCGGTCAGCGCGGTGTCCGCCCGGGCCGCGCCGCTCTCGCCCCGGTCACCGAGTTCGGCGAGCAGCCTGCCGAACGCCTGCATGCCCGGGCCGCCGGCGATCATCACCCGCTCGTTGGCCAGCGTGGTGCGGGCGATCCGCCAGCCCGCGTGCACCTCGCCGACCACCTGGTCGTCGGCCACGAACACGTCGTCCAGATAGACCTCGTTGAACTCGGACTGCCCGTTGGCCTGCCTGAGCGGGCGGACGTCGATCCCGGGGGTGGCCATGTCCACGATGAAGTACGTGATGCCCTTGTGCTTGGGCGCGTCCGGATCGGTGCGGGCCAGGCAGATCCCGAAGTGCGCCTCGTGCGCCTTGGAGTTCCATACCTTCCGGCCACTCAGCCGCCAGCCGCCGGGGACCCGCACGGCACGGGTGGTCAGCGACGCGAGATCGGAGCCGGCGCCGGGTTCGCTGAACAGTTGGCACCAGACGATCTCGCCGCGCAGCGTGGCCGGGACGTACGCGTCGCGTTGGGCGTCGGTGCCGTGCGCCATGATCGTGGGCAAGGCGAACTCGCCGATGATCGTGCTCGGCCGGGTCAGTCCGAGGCGGGCGAACTCCTGCTGGACGACCACCTGTTGGGCGGGGCCGGCGGCGATCCCGTACGGCCTGGGGTAGTGCGGCGAGACGTAGCCCAGTTCGGCCAGCCGGTGCCGACGGGCGGGCTCGGCAAGGGTGTTCGCCTCGGCCAGGTGCCCGGCCACCTCGGCCCGGAACACGGCGAGGTCGCCCTCGTCGGGATCGAGGTCGAGGCCGAGGTCGAGATCGAGGTCGAGGTCGAAGCGCCGGGTGGGGCCGCCGGTCAGGGTGTCCAGGGCGGCGCGGCCCAGGCGCTCGGTCCACTCCCCCGCCGGGCCGAGCCACTGGGCCAGGAAGACGGCGCGGCGCCAGTAGAGGTGGATGTCGTGTTCCCAGGTGAAGCCGATGCCGCCGAGCATGGTGAGGCAGTCGAGGGCCACCTCGCGGGCCGGCGGCAGGCAGACCACGGCGGCTTCGGCGGCGGCCAGGCCCAGTTGTTCGTCGGCGTCGGCGGCGGCATCGTCGGCGGCCCGGGCCGCGTCCCACGCGGCGGCGCCGGCCAGTTCGAGGCGGGTGAACAGGGTGGCGGCCTTGTGCTTGATCGCCTGGAACGAGCCGACCGGGACGCCGAACTGCTCGCGGATCCTGACATAGGCGAGCGCGGTCTCGAAGCACCAGCGGGCCACGCCGACCGCCTCTGCGGCGGCGAGTACGGCGGCCAGGTCGCGCACCCGGCCGGTGGTGATGCCGGGGAGCACCTGGGACGCGGTGATCTCCAGGTCGTGGGTGCGTACCCGGGCCACCCCGCGGGCCAGGTCGACCGGGTCCAGCGGGGTGACCTCGATGTCGTCCCGGCCGCCGGGCTCGACCACGAACCAGATCTGCGCGTCGTGGCCGGCACCGGCGTCGGTCCGCGCGCCGAGCAGCAGGTAGTTCGCGCCGATCGCGCCCAGGACCGGCTCGGCGCTGCCGTTGATCTCCCAGCCGACCTCGGTCTGCCGCGCGGTCAGGTCGGCCGCGACGGCGACCGCGCCGCGGGCGCCGGCGGCGAAGCGCGGCAGCAGCGCCTTGCCGACCTCGGGGCCGGCGTGGCGGGCCAGGATGGCGCTGGTCAGGACGGTGGGCAGGTACGGGCCGGGCAGCAGGCCGCGACCGGCCTCTTCGAGGGCGACGGCCAGTTCCAGGACACCGGCACCGGCGCCGCCGTGTTCCTCGGCGAGGTGGACGGCGGTCAGGCCCTGGTCGACCAGCGCGCTCCAGCAGTCCGGCAGCGCACCGGCGGACAACTGCTCGGCGGCCCGGCGGGTGGCCTCGACCGAGGCGTGGCGAGCGACGAAACCGGCGACCGATTCCGCGAACGCCCGGTGCTCGTCGGCGAATCCGATCGGCACTGTGTACTCCCTCACCAATCACCAATACTCGAGCTACTCGAGCACTCAATACTTGTCTTTATCAAGTAAGCGGACAGGCTACCTGACCGGATCCGACGTCGCCAGATCCACCGGTCGACCGAAGCGGAGCCACGCACGGGCAGCGCGGCGCACGGGATGGACGCGGGCGCGGGCGCGGTCGCATGGAGCCAGGGGCGGGTTGGGGTGGGCGGTGGAGGCGGGCGTGGTCGCGGGCACGTGGGGCCGGCGGCAAGCCAGGCGCCGGCGTACGGGGATGGGCAGGGCCGCTGCCGCGCGGGCCGAAGGTGCGCCGGGTCGGGAGCGAATCGGGGGGCGGGCGCGCCGGGCCGGGGGTTGGGATGGGCGGGGCGGGCGGGGTCGGCGGCAGCGGTGGGCTTGGTCGCGGGCGCGCGGAGACGGACCGGACGCGGGCGCAGCGACGTGGGCGGGGTCGCTCACGCCCCTGCCGGAGACAGGCCGGGTCAGGGGCGGACCGGGGCGCGGGCGTGCGGATGGGAGCGGTGCGCGTGGCGCCGGGAGTCGGCTCGCGCGGGTGGCAGGCAGCCCGACCGTGCGGCGGCCTCGGCGGTGGGCGCGACCCGGGACGACCTCGATCACCACACGCCCGTGCGCATCACTTCGTGGACGGCAGGCCGAGCTTGCGGTGATCCCAGGAGACGACGCGGTCCGGGACGACCTTGATCACCACACGCTTGTTCAGCATCATCTCGACGGCCGGGCGCATCTCCTCGGTGTACGGCGCGGCGTAGCGACCGAACACGCTCACCCCCAACTCCCAGATCCGGTCCGGCTCCTCGACCACCTCGGCCTTGCCGACGATCGATACGCCCCGCAACTCCTCGTAGTGGTCGCCGGCCTCGACCAGGCAGGTGATGGTCGGGTTGCGACGTACGTTGAGCACCTTCTGCGCGCGGGCCTTGCTCTCCAGGGCCACCTCGCCCTCCAGGAAGCCGTACCACATGCCGACCGAGTGGATGCTGCCGTCGGCGTTGAGCGTGGACATCGTCATCGAGTGCCGCTCGGCCAGGAACGCGGCGACCTCGCCGTCCGTCATCCTGACCCGGTCGCGCTGCTTGACGCCGTGGCCCATGTGCCGCTGCTGCTCACCCATTGCCGAACCCCTTTTTTGATTGCCTGGGTCAAACATTGCCACGCCGGCCACACAATTGACAGACCGTCAGTTCCACCTCCGCCCGCCCCCGGAACGATGATTGACACCCCGTCGGGTCCTGCCTGGCATCGGCGCCATGACCCGAACTGGCCAGACCTTGACAGTCGACGGCGCGGTAGGCGCAAAGTTCCCGTGCGCACCGCCGGACGCGAACGCGGCACCGCACCGGGGCGGCAACGGACTCACCCTCAAGGCTGAACCTTTGCTCAACCAAAGAGAGCGTCAGCCCAGATCACGCTCGGAATCCGCACGCTCGACCGAACGACACGGCACCGCAATGCACCCCCAGGGAGATATACTTTTCTCGATTCGATATATACTCGAGGAGTGTAGACATGGCCAAAACCCTCGTCGACATCGATGAAGACGCCTTGGCGGAAGCCGCTCGGATACTGGGTACGACGACCAAGCGGGACACGATCAACGGCGCCTTGCGCTCGCTCGGCGACCGGGATCGACGCTTGGCAGCCTTGGCAGGCATGCGCAAGATGGTCGCGGACGGACGCTTGGACTTCTCCGTCCTGGGTTACCCCGACGAGGATTCCTCTGCCGAGGGCCCGGCCACTGGAGCGGATGCGTGAGCCAGGAGCTCTACTTGGTCGACACCTCCGCACTGGTCAGGTATTTCCGCGGACAAGTCACCGAGCATTGGAACGATCTGATCGGTGCCGGGCGCGTCGGTCTGTGTGAACCGGTCCGCATCGAGTACCTCCGCTCGGCCGGTCGTCAGGAGGACTTCCACGAAGCGGATCACTTCCTCACCGAGATGTTTCCGTACCACCTCGTTCCGGATTCGCTCTGGTCCGAATGCGCCCAGTTGCAAATGGACTTGGCGAACCTGAGTTGGCACGAGGGGGCAAGCATGGTGGATCTCGTAGTGGCCGTGACGGCACGTCATCACGGGTTGACCCTGTTGCACCTCGACCGCGACTTCGAGGTGATCGCCAAGCTCACCGGCCAACCCACCAAGCGCATCGACGCCCGCTGACCCCCACCTGAGAGGATGCCGAGAAGGCTGACGGCAGCAAGTGGAGCGAGGAGTGCGCGGTGTCCGATGTGCGACGTGTAGGGGTGGTAGGCGCCGGGCTGATGGGGTCCGGGATCGTCGAGGTGTGTGCCAAGGCCGGGCTTGACGTGCTCGTGGCGGAGACGAACGCCGCCGCGGCGGAGGCCGGGCGGGCTCGGGTGGCCAAGTCGATCGATCGTGGTGTGAAGGCGGGCAAGCTCGCCGAGGCGGATCGGGACGCGGCGCTCGCGCGGATCACCTACACCACCGATCTGGGCGACTTCGCCGATCGGGACCTGGTGATCGAGGCGGTGGCCGAGATCGAAGAGGTCAAGACGCAGATCTTCGCCACGCTGGACAAGGTCGTGGTGCGCGAGGACGCGGTGCTGGCGTCCAATACGTCGTCGATTCCGATCATGAAGCTGGGCATGGCCACGGCCCGGCCGCAACAGGTGATCGGGATCCACTTCTTCAACCCGGTGCCGGTGCAGAAGCTGGTCGAGCTGGTGCCCTCGCTGCTCACCGACGACACGACCGCCGCCCGTGCGGAGGCCTTCGCGGCGGACGTGCTGGGCAAGACGGTGATCCGCTCGCAGGACCGCGCGGGCTTCGTGGTCAACTCGCTGCTCGTGCCGTATCTGCTCTCCGCGATCCGGATGTTCGAGTCCGGCTTCGCGTCGGCGGAGGACATCGACAACGGCATGGTGCTCGGCTGCGCGCACCCGATGGGCCCGCTGCGGTTGACCGACCTGATCGGCCTGGACACGATCAAGGCGGTCGCGGACAGCCTCTACGACGAGTTCAAGGAGCAGCTGTACAGCTCGCCGCCGCTGCTGCTGCGGATGGTCGACGCGGGGCTGCTGGGGAAGAAGACCGGGCGCGGGTTCTACCAGTACTGACATACGCGACACGCGACACGCGACGCGCGATACGCGATACGCGGCAGGGCGGTCCCGGTCGGGGCCGCCCTGCGGTGCGTCTCGGGCGGCTACGGCGTCCGTGCCTCGACCTTGTCCGTCCGTACCGGCGCCGAAGGCTCCCCCGGCTCCTCCGCAGGCGCCCCCGTCGGCTCCGCCTTGGCCACCACCACCGCCTGGGCCGTCTGCAGCGGGACCTCCTTGATCAGCAGCACCGCGAGCAGCGCCAACAGGCCGAACGGCGCGGCGAACAGGAAGATGTCGCCCACCGCGTGACCGTACGCGCCCTCCACGACCCCGCGCGCCGGCTGCGCGATGTGATGCACGTTCGGAATGCCCGAACCGCCGCCACTGCTCCCGGACTTGAGCCCGCCGTCGGAGAGGTAGCCGGTCACCTTGGTCGCCATCACCGCGCCGAGCGCCGAGACGCCCACCGCGCCGCCCAGGCTGCGGAAGAACGCGACGACCGAACTGGCCGCGCCGAGTTGGTGCACCGGTACCGCGTTCTGCACGGCCAGCACCAGGTTCTGCTGCAACGCGCCGATCCCCATGCCGAGGACGAACATGTACGCGCCCAGCACCCACAGGTTCGTGTCCGCCCGCGTCGTGCTCATCAGCGCCAGGCCGATGGTCAGCGACACGCCGCCCATCACCAGGTAGCGCTTCCAGAACCCGGTCGCGGTGATCAGCTTGCCGACCACCGTCGAGGCGATCACCAGGCCGCCGATCATCGGCAGCGTCATCAGTCCGGACACGGTCGGCGACTTGCCGCGGGCGATCTGGAAGTACTGGCTCAGGAAGACCGACGAGCCCATCATCGCCAGCCCCACCGCCAGGCTGCCGAGCACCGCCAGCACGATGGTGCGCTCCTTGAACAACCACAGCGGGATGATCGGTTCGACCGCGCGCCCCTCGACCCGGATGGCCAGCACGATCAGCAGCAGCGAGCCGAGCACCATCGCCGCGGTCTGCCAGGACACCCACGCGTAGTTCTTGCCCGCGAGCGAGACCCACACCAGCAGTACCGAGACCCCGGCGCTGATCAGCGTCGCGCCCAGGTAGTCGATGGTGACCTCACGCTTGACCACCGGCAGCTTCAGCGTCTTTTGCAGGATCACGATCGCGGCCACCGCGAACGGTACGCCGACGTAGAAGCACCAGCGCCAGCCCAGCCACGGGGTGTCCACGATCACGCCGCCGATCAGCGGCCCGCCGACGGTGGCCAGTGCGAAGGTGGCGCCGAGGTAGCCGCTGTAGCGACCGCGCTCGCGCGGCGAGATCATCGCCGCCATGATCACCTGGGCCAGGGCGGTCAGTCCGCCGACCCCGACACCCTGGATGACCCGACAGCCGATCAGCATGCTCGTGTTCTGCGATAGCCCGGCCAGCGCGGAACCGGCCACATAGATCACCAACGCGAGCTGGACCAGCAGCTTCTTGCTGGTCAGGTCCGCGAGCTTGCCCCAGATCGGGGTGGTCGCGGTCATCGCGAGCAGGGTCGCGGTGACCACCCACGTGTAGGAGGTCTGGCTGCCGTGCAGGTCGGAGATTATTCGCGGCAGGGCGTTGGAGACGATCGTGGACGACAGGATCGCCACGAACATGCCCAGGAGCAGGCCGGACAGGGCCTCCATGATCTGCCGGTGGGACATCGGTTCCGCCGACACCTCCGCGGCCGGTGCGTTGGTCATACCTACCCCTTCGACTTCGGATGCTCTGCGCCCGGACGCGGCTTCACCACCCCCGACACGGTTGCCTGCTACAACCATAGCGTTCTTTGTTGCTGCAAGCAACTTTCAAGAGATGGTCAAGTCGGCGCACCCGGGCGGCAGATCGGCGCGCCTCGACGTGATCGAGCGATTACGCAAATAGCATCCGAGCATGGCAAAGACCCCTCAATCCGGCGCTTCGGGCGGCAACATCGGCGGCGTGTCGTACCGCACGATCGGCATCGGGGCGATCGTCGTCCTGAGCGTGTGGTTCGTGCTGGCCAATACCGACTCGGTGAGCATCCGGTTCTGGATCCCCACGCTGGCCGCGCCGTTGTGGATCGTGTTGGTCGGGGCGTTCGGGGTGGGGGCGCTGACCGGCTGGTGGGTGAAGGGGAACCGAGCGGGAAGCCGACGCTGAGCGGCCCGATACCCTGGGCCGCATGCTTCGCTTCAGGCTGCGTCCGGCCGCACACGTGGCGAGCCTGGTCACCGCCGGCCTGCTCGTGGCCGGCTGTTCGAGTACCGGTTCCCCCACCGCCGAGCCCTCCGCCGGCACTCCCACCGGGTCCGACACCCAACCCGTCGGCGACACGGTATGCGCCGGGCTGCTGCCCACCGCGGCGGTCACCGCGCTGCTGCCCGCGGCGCCCGCGTTCACCGACAAGGACCAGGCGCCGCAGGACCACTACCCGGTACTGCGCTGCCAGGTGACGGCGGGCGACCGGTCCTTCGTCGGCTCCGCGTACCTGTTCAACATGGCCGGCGCCGAACGGGTCCAGCTGCCGGGGCTGACCACGACCGGGTCGGCGCCGCTGGGCAACGGGGACAACAAGCTGTACGGCATGGCCGGTGCGGACGACGCATGGCTGGTCCAGAACTGCAAGGTGCAAAACGTCGAGCAACCGGTGCCGATGCTGATCCGCGCCCGCACCATCGCGCCCGCCGGCGCGCCGAATCAGTCGGACCGGCGGCAGCAGTTGGCCGACCTCGTCGTCGACCTGGCCAACGGCGTGTCCAAGGCGGCCGGGTGCGAGGCCCCGCCCACCCCGCGCCCCGACAAGATCAAACCCGCGAGCGAACCCAAACCGATCACCGACGCACCGATCTGCGGCATGCTCGACCCGGCCGCGCTCGGCCCACAGGCGGCCGGCGAGCAGCGTGCGCGGTGGACCGCGTCGGCGACGCCCGAGGGGCCCGGCGCGATCCAGGGTTGTGATCTGTTCCTGGACAACCGGCGGGTGCTCTCCTTCGCGATCGTGCACGGCTACCTCGCGCCCGGCACCGAGGCGCCGGGCGAGCGTCCGGAGTTGTCCGAGCGACTGCCCACCGGCGGCATCCCCAACGACGCCCAACTCGCGGGCACCGTCGAGGGCAAGGTGCTCGGGATGTGCGACGGCCACAAGGTCGCCTACCAGCTCAGCCGGCACAACGGCGCGGACCCGCCCGGGCTGACCCTGGGTCAGCCCACCGAGCCGTTCTTCCGCGCCTTCGCGAACGGGGCCTCGAAGTGGGGCTTCAAGTGCGAACCGATCAACCCGCAAGAGGCCCCGGACCAGTGGCAGTTCCGCAACTGAGCGGGCACCCTTCCCGCGAACGCCTGCGGGGCCGCGCCGAGACGATCTCGGCACGGCCCCGCAGGGTCCCGCGGCTGGCGTTGTGTCACCCACGTGGGTGACACAACGGGTGACACCGCATCAGGTCACGACGCCCCCGACGGCTCCCGACTCGCCGCCGGCAACGACGGCGGCGGCGCCGACTGCCCCGACCCCGCACCCCCGTCCGGCTTCGGCTGCCCCTGGCCCTGGCCCTGACCCGCGCCCGCCGGCGGCAGGTCGGCCAGGAACTTCCGCTCGACGTCCGGGTGCTCCTTCAGATAGGCCTTGACGCCCTCCGCCGCCGCGTTCGACTTGCCCGCGTAGTCGACGAAGACCTTCTTCTCCAGCGGCCCGAGCACCGAGTCGTCCAGCTCCAGGTTCTTCACCCACGTGTTCAGCTGCGGGAAGTCCTTCGCAAAGCCCTTGCGCCCGATCGAACCGATCCAGCCGGGCGCGCCATAGGACTGCTTCGGGTCGGCCAGCGGCTTGATGTCGTACTTGGTGTACGCCCAGTGCGGCCGCCACATCGTCACCACGATCGGCTTGCCCGCCGCCATCTGCCGGTCCAGTTCGGCGATCATCGCCGGCGTACTGCTCTTGACCAGGTCGAAGTCGAGGCCGTAGTCCGGGATCAGCTTCTTCTCGGTCAGGTCCATGATGTTCGCGCCCGGCTCGATGCCGATGATCCGACCGCCGAACTCCTGCTCGTGGCCTTTGAGTTCCTCGACCGAGTTGTACGGCATGCGCTTCGGGACGGCGAGTTGCACGTCGACGTTCTTGTACCACTTGCCGATCTGTTCGAGCTTGGCGCCGTACTCGTCCAGGTACTTCTTGTGCAGCGTGGGCAACCACGCGTCCAGGAACAGGTCGATGTCGCCGCGCGCCAGGCCCTGGAACATCGGGCCCACGTCGAGCTGCTTCATCGTCACGTCGTAGCCGCGCTTCTCCAGCAGCTGCTTGTACATGTTGGTGACCACGACGTCCTCCTCCCAGGGGATCCAGCCGATGGTCACCTTCTTCCGGCCGTTGTCCGAGCTGCCCAGGCCGAAGCCGCCGAGCAGCCCGGCGACCAGCGCGACGGCGACCACGCCGCCGACCGCGACCACCGGACGCGGACGCCAGTCCAGGAGCCACTTGGGGGTGAACCCGTCGGCGGAGCGCGCGGTCGCGGTGCGCTTGGCCCGGGCCTCGACCCGCTGCCCGGCCGCGCTGACCGTACGGTCCAGGTAGATCGCCAGGACCACCACCGCGATCCCGGCCTCGACACCCAGGCCCACGTTGTTGTTGGACAGCGCGCCGAACACCTCGCTGCCCAGGCCACCCGCGCCGACGATGCCGGCGGTGACCACCATGGACAGGGACAACATGATCACCTGGTTGACGCCGGCCATGATGGTCGGCAGCGCGAGCGGGAACTGGATGTCCTTGAGGATCTTCCACTCGCTGGTGCCGAACGCCTCGCCCGCCTCCACCATTTCCGCGTCGACGCTGCGGATGCCCAGTTCGGTCATCCGCACGCCGGGCGGCAGCGCGAAGACCACGGTGGCCACGGCGCCCGGTACCGTACCGATACCGAAGAACGTGATCGCCGGGATCAGGTAGACGAAGGCCGGCATCGTCTGCATGAAGTCGAGTACCGGCTTGACCACCGTGCCCACCGCGCGGCTGCGCGCGGTCAGGATGCCCAGCGGAATCGCGAACAGCAGTGCGACCGCCGCCGAGACCAGCACCAGGGCCAGCGTGGACATGGCCGGCTTCCACATGTCCAGGCCGTCGATCAGCAGGAAGCCGGCCGCCGCGACCAGCCCGAACAGCAGGCCGCGCACCGCCCAGCCGATCACCGCGAACAGGATCACCACGGCCGGCAGCGGCGAATCGGTCAGCCAGTCGGCCAGGTGCGTGATCGCCCCGCCCACCACGCTTTGAATGAAGTCGAAGAGCCAGGCGAAGTGGTCGCGCATGAAGTCGACCACACGCTCCGCCCAGTCCCCCACGTGGATCCTAGGCATCGTTGTGCACCCCGCCGTCGCGGCCGTCGATACCGGACCGCTCGCCGCCCTGAGCCGGTACCCGCGCCGCGCCCCCCACGTCCCCCGCGCTCGTGGGCAGCAACTTCTCCCCCGGTCCCATCGGGACCAGCATCTTCACGCTGCCCGTGTCGGTCACCCCGAGGGTGCCGCCCTCCGCCTCGGCGGAGGCGCTCTGCGCCGCGTTGCCGAGCGCGGCCAGCAGGCTCACCCGGGGGATCACCCCGACCAGGCGCAGTGCCTCGTCCACCACCGCGAGCGGCAGTCTGCTCTCCGCGCACGGCGTGAACAGCTCGGCGACCGGGGTCTGCGGGGTCACCGTGACCACGTCGAGGGTCGGGTCGGGCCGGATGCTCCGGTCGCCGGTGCGCGCCGCCTCGGTGACCGCAGCGTCGGTGACCGCGCCGAGCAGCCGGCGGCCGTTCTCCCGGGTGTCCACCACGAAGGCGGCCGTGGTCTGCGCCTCGCGCATCGTGCGGATCGCCACGCGCGGGCCCTCGCCGACGGTCACCGTGGCGCGCGAGTCCTCCATGATCGAGCCCGCGGTGAGCACCCGGGTGCGGTCCACGTCGGCGACGAAGGAGGCCACGTAGTCGTTGGCGGGGTCGGTCAGGATGTCCTCGGCGGTGCCGATCTGGACCACCCGGCCGTCGCGCATCACCGCGATCCGGTCGCCGAGCCGCATCGCCTCGTTGAGGTCGTGGGTGATGAACACGATGGTCTTGCGCAACTTCTCCTGGAGTTCCAGGAGCTGGTCCTGCATCTCCCGGCGGATCAGCGGGTCGAGGGCGCTGAACGACTCGTCCATCAGCAGGATGTCGGCGTCGGTGGCGAGCGCGCGGGCCAGGCCGACCCGCTGCTGCATGCCGCCGGACAACTCGCTCGGCGCGGACTCCTCCCAACCGGCCAGCCCGACCAGGGCCAGCGCCTCGCGGGCGCGCCGGTCGCGTTCGGCCGCCGGGACGCCCTGGACGGACAGACCGTAGCCGGCGTTCTCCAGGACGGTGCGGTGCGGGAACAGCGCGAAGTGCTGGAAGACCATGCTGATGCGCCGGGCGCGCACGTCGCGCAGCTCCTTGGCGGGCAACGAGGTCAGGTCCCGGTCGTCGATGTAGACGGCGCCGGCGGTGGCGTCCAGGAGACCGTTGAGCATCCGCAACAGGGTCGATTTACCCGAGCCGGACAGGCCCATCACCACGAATATCTCGCCCTCGGCGACCTCGAACGAGACGTCGATGACGGCCGGGGTGGCATTGCTCTTGCGCAGGGCGTCGCGGCTTTCACCGGCGCGGAGTCGAGCCACCGCGTCGTCGGCGCGCCGGCCGAATATCTTGTACAGGCCTTCGGCCCGGAGTCTGGACACACATACCTCGTCGTTAGGGCCGCGGGGGAACGGAATCGTTGATTTCGATTCCGGGCCGGAGCACCGCCGTGAGCAGGGGCGCCGGCGCCGCGGGCTGTGGATGCGGGAGTACGGCCGCCGAAAAAACGTCACGGCAGCGGCGCGCGTCCGGGGTCGAACGCCTGTTCGTGGATATTCCCCACGAAAAGTTGTATCCCGCATGTGTTACCGGGCGTGACTTGCCCGAGCGATTCAGATGAGAAACATATGGAGATGCTCATCTCATTAACGCGCAGGCATTTGCCCGAATTGATGAGTGGATCGGCCGATTGAGCCCGAGCCTTCGGCCGTGATCGTGCGGTGATCATGACGTGATCACCTCGACATATTCGCTCCTCTCGGTTACCGAACGCATACGCGCCTGCGAATTCCGGAGCGCCATCGTCGAGCTCCGGCGCGCACTCCGGCGCCGTCGCCCGAATGGCCGTGGCGCGGCCGGGGCGCACATGCCCCATAGGGGTGATGTTCCCGCGTTCTCCAGGTGACACAACGTCACCAGGCGGTAACGTCCCGGCGCGAGAACGCAGGCGGCGATCCCCCACTGTCGCACGCACCCCTACCGATGGAGCCTTCCGTGTCACGCTTGCTCGACGTAAGCCCCGAGGTCCGCGCCGAGATCGGCGACGACGAGGCCGCCCGCCTGGTGGCCGGGGAGACCGGCCCCCAGACCTACGCGTGCGCCTCGTGCCGCGGTGAGGGCGACACCACCTCCGTGCAGACCAGTGCGCTGCTGTACCTGGCCGAGGAGACCGCGGTGCTCGCGTTCGCGCACACCCGGTGCATCCCCTCGCAGGTGATCCCGGTGTCCGAGGCCGCCGTCGAACCGCTGCTCGCCGCGCAGGCCAATCCGGGGCTCGCGGTGCAGACGGTGGTGCCGGGTGGGCCGGTGCCGATCTCGATCACCGGCAGCATGGTCGCGTGCGCGGGCGTGACCTACGCGGCGCTCGTCGTCGAGCCCGGCGCGGCGGTGGCCCGCCCGGGTACACCCGGCTCGCAGGACGAGTTCCTGTCGCTGCTCGGCGAGCGCGGCTTCGCGCCGATCGCCACGCCCGAGGAGACCCTGCCGCCGCTGCTCGGCGGGTGGTCGGTACAGATGACCGACGGCTACCTGACGGCGGTGCTC
This sequence comes from Embleya sp. AB8, assembly GCF_049739465.1. Classification (NCBI taxonomy): domain Bacteria; kingdom Bacillati; phylum Actinomycetota; class Actinomycetes; order Kitasatosporales; family Streptomycetaceae; genus Embleya; species Embleya sp. AB8. The sequence goes on along the minus strand of NZ_JBMHHY010000047.1, from coordinate 2,144 downwards.
TTCCCCGGCGCGGGCGGTCGGACCGAGGCGTGGTGGCAGGCGCAGGCCCCGGCCGAGGTGCCCGAGGCGTGGCTGAACGCGGCCAAGACGCACGGCGTGGTGTTGTTGTTCGCGGCGCCGGTAGGCACGATCGGCATCCACACCGGCAACGACGAACTGGCCGCCGCGCTCGGCGAGGCCGGCCGCCGCAACCTGCTGGCCGCCGGCTCGGTACCGGTCAGCGGCATCTGAACGAACGACCCGCCGCCCCGGGCCGCGCGGAGGCGGGCCCGGGGCGGCGGCGCGTGGGCGGGCGCAGGTGGGGCGGCGGGTTCGGGCGGCGGGTGCTTCCCGGGCGTCGCGCGCGTTCCGATAGCGTGCCGGGGCTATGGAGCAATACGACGCGGCCTACGGCGACGAGCTGGTCTCCGCCGACCGGCGGCACATCTGGCATCCGTACGCGAACACGGACGGCAACTCGCCGCTGTTCCCCGTGGTCGGCGCCGACGGGGTCCGGCTTCGGCTCGCCGACGGGCGCGAGTTGATCGACGGGATGTCGTCGTGGTGGGCCGCGATCCACGGCTACAACCACCCCGAGCTGAACCGGGCGGCGCACGCCCAGGTGGACACGATGGCGCACGTGATGTTCGGCGGGCTGACCCACCCGCCGGCCGTGCGGTTGGCGAGGCGGCTGGTGGAGATCACCCCGGAGCCGCTGACCAAGGTCTTCTTCGCCGACTCCGGGTCGGTCTCGGTCGAGGTGGCGCTGAAGATGGCGCTGCAGTACCAGCGCGGGCGCGGGCGGCCCGAACGCACCCGGCTGCTGACCGTGCGCGGCGGCTATCACGGCGACACGTTCGGCGCAATGTCGGTGTGCGACCCGGTCGGCGGGATGCATCACCTGTTCTCCGGGGTGCTGCCGACCCACCTGTTCGCGCCGATCCCGCCGGCCGGCTTCGCCGCCGAGTTGCGGGCCGAGGACACCGCCGGGATCGAGGAGTTGCTCGACCGGCACGGCGCGACGATCGCCGCGGTGGTCCTGGAGCCGATCGTGCAGGGCGCGGGCGGGATGCGCTTCCACTCCCCCGCGTATCTGCGCCGGGTGCGCGAACTGTGCGATGTCCACGACGTGTTGCTGATCGCGGACGAGATCGCCACCGGGTTCGGCCGGACCGGCGCACTGTTCGCGTGCGAACACGCGGGAATCGCACCGGACATCATGTGCCTGGGCAAGGCACTCACCGGCGGCTACCTCACCATGGCCGCGACATTGTGCACCGACGAGGTGGCCACGACCATCTCGCGTGGCGAGGGCGGCGCGTTCATGCACGGCCCGACCTTCATGGCCAACCCGCTGGCGGCGGCGATCGCGGGGGCGAGCGTGGACCTACTCCTTGCCGGCCCGTGGCGCGAACGGGTCGCGGCCCTGTCCGAGGGCCTGCGCACGGGCCTTGCGCCGGCCCGCGAACTGCCCGGCGTGGTCGACGTCCGGGTACTCGGCGCGATCGGCGTGATCGAACTGGCCGCGCCCGTCGACATGTCCGTGGTCCAACCGGCCTTCGTCGAACACGGCGTCTGGATCCGCCCGTTCGGCCGCCTCGTCTACACGATGCCGCCGTACGTGATGTCCGAGGCCGACCTGACCACGGTCACCGGCGCGATGGTGGACGTCGTCCGCGCCCACACCTGACCGGACCGCGCCCACCCTGCCCGGGCCGAGCCCGGTACCCGCCGCCCACGCCGCACGCCCCGCGCGGCGCTCGACCCACCCCACGTCGCCCGCCGTGCGCACCACCTCCGCCGTGCGCACCACCTCCGCCGTGCGCTCCCGTGCTGCCCGTGCCAACCGCCCCCGTGCCCGCGCGCCGTCCCTACCGTGCGCTCCCGCGCCGCCCGTGCCAACGGCCCCGGTGCCCCGCGCGCCATTCCCACCCTGCGCTCCCGCGCCGCCCGTACCAGCCGCCCCCATCCCCGCGCGCCGTCCCTACCGTGCGCTCCCGCGCCGCCCGTACCAACCGCCCCCGTCCCCACCGTGCGCGCCCGCGCCGCCCGTCCCCACGCACCATCCCCACCGTGCGCTCCCGCGCCGCCCGTACCAACCGCCCCCGTCCCCACCGTGCGCGCCCGCGCCGCCCGTCCCCACGCACCATCCCCACCGTGCGCTC
>NZ_JBMHHY010000046.1:0-66853 GCF_049739465.1 Embleya sp. AB8 | reverse complement strand
GTGGCCACCGTCACGAGTCGGCCCGCCGAACGGACCCAGGGCAACCACGGCACCAGCCCAACCCCACGACGCCAAGCGGCCAACCGCCCCCGACCGCGAGTCAGAGAAAGCCAACCAGGGCAGCAACGGCCACGTAGTGGACGGGCAACAACGGATGCGGAGCACCAAGCAAAGACCCCGGCCCCGGAGGGGACGTGCAACGACGAGGCGGCGGCCACCTGCCACGACCCGGCCCCGCCGACCAGACCCAGGGCCAACCCCACACCAGCCCAGCCCCACGACGCCAAGCGGCCAACCGCCCCCGACCACGAACCAGCCAAGCCGACCAGGGCAGCAACCACCACGCAGCGGACAGGGAGCACACCTGCGGAGCACCCCCGACGCCCGGTCGAGCCCCGACCGGCCCCTGACCCCCGACCCCCGCCCCTCGGTCCCCCGACCCCCAGCCCTCGCCCCGGACACGCAACGTGGCTGTGCCACGGCCCGGTTGTGAATCGTGTTCGGTTGCTCGTCCGGGTTGTTGCTTGGCGCTTCGCAGCAAGGTTGCTCGTGCGCTCTGCGCTCTGCGGCCGGGGGCCGGGGGACCGGGATCAGTGCATCGTATTTCGCCGGTCAGGGGTGGAGGTTGCGCGCGATTATGTCGGCGTAGTTGGCCTCACCCCGGCGGTTGGGGTGCAGAGGGGCGGCCAGGTCGGTGGGGATGTAGCCCTCCAGCCACTTGGCGGAAGGGGCCTGGCAGGCGTCGTGGCCGGTGCTGGGGCCGGCCACGTCGACGTACGTGGCGTTGTGTGCGGCGGCCTGGGAGGCGATGGTCGTGTTCAGGCGGTTTACGCTGCCCTGGAGATAATCCGCGTCCACGCCGAGGACCGGCTGGTAGGGCCAGCAGCCGCCGGGCTTGATGTAGAGGCCGTAGCCGGTGACCACGACTCGCGCATGCGGCGCCCGGGTGTGGATGCCGGTCAGGACCGTGGCCAGCTTGGGCGCGAAGGCGTCGATGCGCTGGGCGACTTGGTCGACTCCGCCCGATGTCCACTTGTCCTTGCACGGCGTCGCGAACGGGTTGAGCGTCGCGCAGCCCTTGGCCACGCCGACCAAACCGACGTCGTTGCCGCCGATGGTGAGGGTGACCAGGGTGGTGTCCGCGCTCAGGGCGTCGAACTGCGGCGGGGCCTCGCCGAGGTCGACGCCGGCCAGGGACAGGTGTTGCGGTGAGGTCATGTGGCCGGTGGCCGCGCCGCTACAGGTCACGTCCCGCAGTTCGGCCACGTGCAGCTGCGCGGCCAGGACGTGTGCGTAGTTGTTGGTGGACCGGCCGCACGCGAGCGGGCCGGTGATGTCGGGGATGAGCGGGCCCGAGGCCATCGAGTCGCCGAGCGCGACGTAGACCTGGCGCTCCGCCGCGCCGGCCGGCGCGGTCGAGGCGACCAGGCCGGTCAGGGCCAGCGCGCCCGCCGCGAGGGCGGCGGTCGTACCGCGCGCCAACCCGCGCGACCGCCTTCCCGCAGGCCGGCCCACCGGCTCGCTCGATGGTGTGCCCGGTGTCCTGTTCGGGGTCTTGTCCAGTGTCTCGTCCAGTGTCCCGTTCGGTGACCGACTCCCCATCCATGCCCATAAGTTCACGACTGCTCCCGCCACTCGTGGAATGTCCCACGCGTCATGATGCAGACTCGGACACAGCGACTTAACTGGTGAGTAACACAGACTTTCCGGGAGGTCCCTGTGACCCGTACCAACATCCCGCTGCGCATCGGCGGGCGACCGGTGGCGGCCCGATTACGGGCCGGCGCACCGAAGTTGACCAGGGAGGTGCTGGCTCGGCTGCGCGCCGAACTGCCCGCGTACGCGGCGCTGCCGGCCGAGGAACTGGCCGGGGACATCGCCGAGATCACCCAGCACACGCTGCGCGTGTTCGCCGACGTGGTCGAGGGGCGGCTTGCGGTCGGTGACGTGGATCTGGCGCCGCAACGAGCCTCGGCGGCGCAGCGGGCGGAGGAAGGTGTGCCGCTGGACGCGATCCTGACCGCGTATCAGATCGGCGTGGAGATGTGCTGGCGGGAGACGGTGGATCGAGCCCGGCCGGAGGAGCTGACCGATGTACTGGCGCTGTTCGCCGAACTGCTGCAACTGCAGCGGGCCTTGGTCGGCGCGGTCGCCGCCGCGTATCTGGACGCCCGCCGTTTCCTGGACGAACCGGGGCGGGGTGGCCGGGCGGCACTGCTCGGGGCGTTGCTCGCGGGCGAGCCGGCGGCGGCGATCACCGGGCGGACGGGGCTGCGCCCGGCGGCCCGATACCTGGTGCTGACGCTGGCGTTGGCCGCACATCCGGACGAGGCCCGCCCCGGACCGTGCGCCGCGATCGCCGCCCGGCGCAAGCTGCGGCGGCTCCGGCAGGCCCTCGACCCGCACACCGTCGAGCCGATGTTGACCTCCCTCGACCCCGACGGCGGCCTCGCCCTGCTCCCGATCGGGGCCGCCGCGCCCGGCTGGCCGGACGTCCGGGCCCTGATCGCGCACGCCGCGCACGAGGCCGATACGCCGATCACCGCTGCCGCCGCGCTTGCCGAGCCGGCCGGCGTCCCGGACGTGGTCGAGCGCAACGCCGAGGTACTGCGCCTGGTCCGGGGCGGCGGACGCGGCCCGGGCCTGTACCTCTTCACCGATGTGCTCCTGGACTACCAACTCAGCCGCCCCAGCGCCGCGTTGCCCGGCCTGGCCGAGCTGCTCACCCCGCTGGACCACAAACCCGAGCTGCTGCTGACCCTGGAGACGTACCTGACCCACGGCCGCGACCGCCGCGCCACCGCGGCGACACTGCACCTGCACCCGAACACCGTCGACTACCGAATCCGCCGAGTAACCACCCTCACCGGCCTGTCCCCGAACCGGGTCACCGACCTGCACCAACTCAACGCGGCCCTGGTGGCGAGGCGTTCGCTGGGGGTCGGGGACGCGGGGGCGTGATCGGGCCGGTGTTCCGCCGCCGCCGAATCACCGCCGCAGCGCCGGATACAGCACCTCCACCCCCGCCGACAGGGCGGCCTTCGCGTCGCGGCTGTGGTGGTCGGCGAGTACCTCGTACTGCTCGGCCTCGACCGCGTCGAAGGTTTGGGCGGCGACGTCCTCCGGGGCGATCTTGGGGAGTTGTACGGCGGCGGCCATGTCGGTGTCGATGAAGCCTGCGTGTACCGCCACCACCAGGGTGCCCTGGGCGGCCAGTTCGAGGCGCAGTGCGTTGGTGAGGGACCAGGCGGCGGCCTTGGAGGCGCTGTACGAGCCGACCTGAGGGAGCGTCATGAAGGAGAGTACGGACAACATGTTGACCAGCGCACCGCCGCCGTTGCGGGCCAGTACGGGGGCGAACGCGCGGCTGAGCGAGAGTGTGCCGAAGTAGTTGGTCTCGATCTCGGCCCGGGCCGGGTCCAGCGAATCGGCGTTCAGGAGCGACGCGCTGCGCGATACGCCCGCGTTGTTGACCAGGAGGTTCACGTCGCCGAGTCGGCCGGCGACATCGGCCACCTCGGCGGGGTCGGTGATGTCCAGCTTGATCGGGATGACCCCCGGGTCGGTGATGCTGCCCGGGTCGCGGGCGCCCGCGTAGACGGTGTGCGCGCCACGTTCGACCAGGGCGCGGGCGAAGGCACGGCCGAGGCCGCGATTGGCGCCGGTGACGAGGGCTACCGAACCTGCGATCTTCATGGGGTCCGCTTCCGGGGAGGGGTGGTTTTGCGTGGTGTGTGCCTGGTGCCTGGGGCGTGGGGCCTGGGGCCTGGGGCCTGGGGCGTGGGGCGTGGGGCGTGGGGCGTGATGCGTGGGGCGTGATGCGTGATGCGCGGGCGCGCGTCGGTCAGCTCAGCCGTTCGATGATCGTGACGTTGGCCATGCCGCCGCCCTCGCACATGGTCTGGAGCCCGTAGCGGCCGTTGCTGCGCTCCAGTTCGTTGAGGAGCGTGGCCAGCAGCTTGGTGCCGCTGGCGCCCAGTGGGTGGCCGAGGGCGATCGCGCCGCCGTTGACGTTGACCCGCTCGGGGTCCGCGCCGGTGGCCCGCTGCCAGGCCAGGACCACGGACGCGAACGCCTCGTTGATCTCGACCCGGTCGATGTCGTCGATGCTCAGCCCGGTGCGCTCCAGCGCCCGCGCGGTGGCCGGGATCGGACCGGTGAGCATCATCACCGGGTCGTCGCCGAGCACGGTGAGGTGGTGGATCCGGGCGCGCGGGCGCAACCCGTGTACGCGCAGCGCCCGTTCGGAGACCACCAGCGCGGCGGACGCGCCGTCGGACACCTGGCTGGCCAGCGCGGCGGTGATCCGGCCGCCGGGGCGCAGCGTCGGCAGCGAGCGGATCTTGGCCCAGTCCGGTACGCGCGGGCCCTCGTCGCGGGTGACCTCGCCGTACGGCACGATCTCGTTGGCGAAGCGGCCCTCGTGCTCGGCCCGCAGCGCGCGCTCATGCGAGGTGACGGCGAATGTCTCCATCTCCTCGCGGGTCAGCCCCCAGCGCTCGGCGATCAGCTCGGCCGCGCGGAACTGGCTGATCTCCTGGTCGCCGAATCGGGCCTGCCAGCCCTGCGCGCCGTCGTACGGGTTCTCGAAGCCGAACTCGCGGCCCGCGCGCAACGACGCGGACAGCGGGACGGCGCTCATGTTCTGTACGCCGCCCGCCACGACGACATCGGCGGTGCCGCTGAGTACCGCCTGCGCGGCGAAGTGCACGGCCTGCTGGGAGGAGCCGCATTGGCGGTCGATGGTGGTGGCCGGGACGCTCGCCGGGAGGCCGGCGGAGAGCCACGAGGTGCGGCCGATGTTGCCGGCCTGCGGGCCGATCACGTCGAGACAGCCGAAGATCACGTCGTCCACGGCGGCCGGGTCGATCCCGGTGCCGTCGACGAGGCCGCGCAGGATGTGTGCGCCGAGGTCGGCGGGGTGGATCTTGGCGAGTCCTCCGTTGCGCTTGCCGACGGGGGTTCGGATGGCGTCGACGATGTACGCCTCGTTGCTCATGAGCTGGCCGCCTTTCGACAGGTGGGCGTGCGGGTGTGCGTGCAGATGGGCGTGCCCGGCGCGGTGCGCTCGGGCCGTACGGCGACGGGTGGTGGATCGGACCGGCGGGTCAGACCGGTGGATCGGACCGGTGGACTGGACCGGCGGGTCGGGCCGGTGGATCAGGCCGGCGGATCGCGCCGGCGGGTCGGACCGGTCGATCGGACCGGTGGGTCGAAGCCTGTGAGTTGGAAAATCCAACTTGCTTCCTCGTCAACGTAGCGCGGGTGAGTTGGGGATGGCAACCTTGTGGGTGTGGTTGCCATCAGCAGTTCCTCGAACAGTTCCTCGAACGCCTCGTCCGCCGCCGATTCCGCGTCGGCGTCGCCGGGTCGGCCCGCCCGCGCCCCCGTCGGCCGCCCGTGCTCGGTCGCGGCCACGCTGGCCGTGGTGGGGGAGAAGTGGGCCCTGCTCGCGGTTCGCGAGCTGGCCTTCGGCAACAACCGCTTCGACGCGATCGCGCGCAATACGGGCGCGCCGCGCGACATCCTGACCACTCGGCTGCGGGCGATGGAGGTGGCCGGGATTCTGGAGCGCAGGCAGTACCAGGACCGCCCGCCGCGCTTCGAGTACCACCTGACCGAGCAGGGCCGCGACCTGGCCCCGGTAATCCAGACTCTGGCTTCCTGGGGGGATCGCTGGCTGGCCGACGAACCGCCGGTGGAGTTCCGGCACGGGGACCACGAGCTGGACGCGGCGATGATGTGCCGGAGATGCGGCGAGGAGGTCGGGCCGGGTGAGGTGCAGGTGCACGTACACGCGGAGGGTTGGGACGTGGCGGGACCGGTGGGGTGAGCGGGGTGTGGGCACCGGGCACCGGGCACCGGGAACCTGGCTACCCACTCCGTCGCCGCCCGGCGCGTGCGGCCGGGCCGCCGGGTTTCCGTGCCGGCTCGGCCAGTTGCCATAGCGCGGCCCACTGGCCCGCCGTCAACTGCCGAGGCAGCGCGGTCGGCGACAGCCGCTCGTAGCGCAGCCAGTCGCGCGGGGTCGAGCCCGCGAACCGACCGGTCCGATCCAGGATTTCGCGTAGCCCGTGACCCGGTCCGGTGAACACCTGGCGGACGAACTCCTGGTACGGGCCGGGTCGTTCGGCGATCAACGCAGTGTGCCGGCGAGCCATCGTCAACAGCCCGCCGTCCACCGACGGCATCGGCCGGAACGCCCGAGCCGGGACGCGGGCGTGCAACGCGAACTCGTACCACGGCCACCAGGCCGCCGTCAGCATCGTGGCGCCGCCCACGCCCGCCCGTCGGCGTGCCACCTCCCACTGGGTCAGCAGTACCGCGTGCCGCCAGTGGTCGGTTTCCAGCAGTCGGCGAAGTAGCGAGGTGGTGAGGTGGAACGGCAGATTGCCGACGACGGTGTGTGGCTCGCGGGGAAACCGGTACCGCAGTACGTCGGCTGTGACGACGTCGACGTGGCCGGGTACCCGCCGGGCCAGCCGTCGGGCTTGCCGCGGATCGAGTTCGACGGCGGTGAGCGGCCGGCCGGTCCGGCTCAGTGGGAGGGTGATCGCGCCGTCGCCCGGGCCGATCTCCACGATCGGGCCGGAGGTACGCGCAACGAGATCGGTGAAGAGGCCGATCACCGATTGGTCGACCAGGAAGTTCTGGCCGAGTTCATGACGTCCACCGTGAGGACGTACGGGGCGGGGGCATTCGCCGTGGGGACGTTCGCCGTGAGGACGTCCACCGTGGGTGGGATTGCGCACGAGGGGGCTCCGCGAAGGCAGTTCGGAGCCGGGCAGCACGAAGGGCCGCACCGGCGGGAAGGGACCCGAAGTGCGGCGGAACCAGAAGCAAAGGAGACTCGGCCCGCCGCTAGAAGCGGCGCGTCCTCGTGTATGCGGCTGCGGCGGCGAACATGACGACCACCCTAGCCGGGTCGCCCGGGGGACTCATCCGATTTCTCCGCTGGGGCGTTTCCGGCGGCGGTCGTCGTCGGTACGAAGCGGCGCAGTCGGTAGGTGGTGGGGTGGGTCAGGCGTCCGCAGAAGATGTCCATGCTCAGCGCCGACCGGTCGGGCCCGGGGTCCTCGGCGCGCAGTCGGCGGATGTACGCGTTCCACTCCGACTCGTCCCGGGTCGTGAAGACGACCTCCCAGTGCCCCGCGTCGGGGGCGAAGCGGGCGGCGTTGCGGCGGGCCTGTTCCTGGTGGCGCTGCTTGCGCTTTCGTTGCCCCGGCATGGGTCCACGATCGGGGCCGGGCGGCGGTCGAGCAAGGGGATTCGGGTCAGGGGCGGGATCAGGGGCGGGGTCGGCGGAGGGTGGTGAGGAAGGTGGACCAGGCGTCGGGGGTGGGTTGCAGGTGGGCTGCGGCGGGGCGCTTGCTGTCCCGGATCGCCGGTCGGCAGACGTACCAGGCGACTTCTACACAGTCGCCCTCGTGTCCCGAGTAGGAGGATTTCCGCCAGTTGCGCGGGTCGGTGGTGTCCACGGTTACGCTCGCGTCCACGTCCACGCCCATGCTCGCGTCCACGTCCACGTTCACGTTCAAAGGGATCGCATCCTTGCCGAGATGTGGGTTCTGGAGTCGTCGGTGGAGAGGGCGTTCGCGAAGAGGTAGTCGAGGTGTCGTCGATAGCGGCGCAGGTCGCGGTCATCCTCCTTGACCAGCATGCCGCCGTGATATTCGACGAACAGCACGCTGGGCGCGTGTGGGCCGGAGAAGTCGAACATGGTGAGCCCGCCGTTGTACGCACTCGCGGTGGAACTCGTCGGTATTACCCGGATGTCGATGTTGGGCAGTTCGCTGAGTTCGAGGAGATGGGCGAGTTGACGGGTGAGTACTCCTCGGCCGCCGATCTCGCATTGCAGGGCGCCCGCGGCGAGTACGGAGCGGAAGGTGGCCGGGTTCTCCCCGGTGAGGACGCGCTGGCGCTTCATCCGGATCTCCACGAGTGCGTCGGCCCGTTCGGGATCGGGGATCATCGGTCCCGAACCGACCACGGCCGCCGCGTAATCGCGGGTCTGGAGCAGACCGAGGATCATCCCGGCGTTGGCGGCCCGGATCTCCGTGGCCTGGGATTCCAGTGAGATCAATTCCTCGTAGGCCGAATCGAGCACGTCCGAATAGGCGATCCACCAGCGGGGACCCCGGGTCTCGATCAGGAGGGCCTCCAGCCGTTCGATGTCCGTCGAACCCACCCCGTATATCCCGCACAGGCGATGCAGATCCTGCCGGGACACCGCGACCTTCGCGGTCTCGATCCGGCTGATCTTCGACTGGTCCCAGCCGCAGGAATCGGCCACCTCCTCACCGGACAGGCCCGTCGCCGTGCGCAACAGCCGCAACTCCGCGCCCAGTCGGCGTCTTGCGTGGCTCCGCATGTGCTCCCTCCCACGGTGTGGCTCCGTCCGGGATTGTGCTCTCGCGTGGTTTCGCCCGCGACCGGCTTCGGACTCCGTCACCCGAAAGAGTTATTTATGTCGAAGTACTTGGTTGCATTTATGCGTCCCCGTGATGCTCGACGTGGGTCGCTTCTCCACGTTTCCCGATGAGCGCGCAAGGGTCTTTTCGGTCCTATCGGCGACCCACGTCGGATTGGTCGGATGGGTTTGGTTGCTTTGGTTGGTTGTTGATCTTGTCAGTCGGTTTAGTCGGTTTAGTCGGTTTGATTGGTCGGATTGGGGAGAAGACATGCCTGCCACCCAGGTGCACGTCCCGGCTGGTCGGACCGGGCACCACGTATTGGCGCCGGTCGCCGAGATCCGCTGTGTCGGCAGGGCTGAACTGGTCCGCCACGTACGGAATTTCGTCCACGAGTGCGCGATCGGCGCGGGTGCCTCGGCGGACGCGGCCGACACCACGAAGCTGCTGGCGAGCGAACTGGTCTCGAACGCGGTCCGGCACACCCCGCTCGGCACGATGGTCCGGATCGAGGTGCTCCACGACATTACGTGCGGTCACCTGGTCGTCGGCGTCGAGGACGGGGACGCCGCCGGCCTGCCGTCGCCGCCGCGCCACCGCCGACCGGCGTGGGACGCCGAGTCGGGGCGGGGGATCCCGTTGATGACGAGCCTGGCGGAGGAGTGCGGAGTGACACCGGTGCCGGGCGGGAAGCGCGTGTGGTTCGCGTTGGCGATGGGGTGATCCCGCGCACGCCGTCCGAGTTGCCACTTCGTTCGGGAGCTCTGCCTGGCGAGGGCCGGTCACTCGGGGCCGGCAGGGGAGCGGGTCACCCGTGGTGCTTGGCGAACTCCACGAGACCAGCGAACCCCTTGCGACCTGCTCGACTGGCGCACCGACTACAGCACCCACATTCTGCTCGAGTTGAGGCGGGCGTGGAGCGCGCCCCCTGCTCGGCGGCGTGGCCCGTCGGGGCGCGGCTTCCGTTGCGAACGTGGCGCCGGACTTGCGGCGGCGGTCGTCTTGGCCGCGGCAGCGGCCGGTCACTACTTGGCGGGGAAGGCCATCTCGGCGCCGCGCGGATGGATATCGTCGGATCGTGCGGACTCCGAGCCGGAAGATTCTGGGAGCGATGGTGGCCGAGGCCGTCGTGGACTGCTGGGACGACGACGAGCAGCGAAGCGGGCTGCTCGCCATGGTGGAGGAGCATCTTGCGTTGCCGTTCGCCACGGTGGTGCTCGGTGTACCGGTCATGGTCGAGGCGATCGTGACCGGGGACGACGGCGGAATCCTCGCGGTGTGCGTCGCGGGGCCGCACCGGCAAGCGGTGGGACTGCTCGACCTGCCGTTGCCCGATCCGGCGCCGGAGGGCGCGGAGTGGATCGCGGCCTATCGACTGTGGGTTGGGTAGCGCGTAGGGGGTGTTGGTGAGCGAGTACCAGTACTACGAATTCGTGGCGGTGGACCGGCCGCTGGACGACGACGAGTTCGCGGCGGTTCGGGCGATGTCGACCCGGGCCAGGATGAGTCGGACGCGGTTCGTCAACGACTACGAGTGGGGCGACTTCCGCGGCGATCCGCACCGGTTGGTGGAGCGCTACTACGACGCGCACCTCTATTTCGCGAACTGGGGCAGCAGGCGTGTGCTGCTCAAGCTTCCCGGCAGTCTGCTCGACCCGGCCACTGCCGAGCGCTACTGCGTTCCGGAGGCCGTGGAGACGTGGAGTGCCGACGGCAACACCCTGTTGAGCTTCGTCAGCGAGGACGAGGATGCCGAGTGGGAGGAGGACGCGGAGGACGCGCTGTCGTCGATCGTCGGGATCCGGGCCGAATTGGCCGCGGGCGACCTGCGGGGGCTGTATCTGGCCTGGCTCGCGGGGGTCGGTGTGTGGGGAGACGGCGAGGAGTTCGCCGACGACTTCACCGCCGAGTACGAACCTCCGCTGCCGGCCGGGCTTTCCGCCTTGACCGGAGCGCAACGAGCCCTGGCCGAGTTCTTGCGCCTGGACGGCGATCTCCTTGCCGCAGCCGCCTCGGGTAGCCCGCCGCTGCCGGACACCGGACGACGCACGGCCACGGGACCTCGGTTCGCCGCCTGGATCGCGGCCCTGCCCACGGCCGACAAGGACGACTATCTGCTCAGGGTCGCCGAGGGGCGCGATGCGCAGGTACGGGCCGAACTGCTCCGCCGGTTCCGCGGCCCGGCCGAACCCGAGGCGCCCGTCCGAACGGTCGCCGCGCTCCTGGCCGATGCCACCGAGCGTCGCCGTTCCCGAACGGAGGCGACCGACCGTCGACGCGCGACGGAGGAGGCCGATCGCGCCGAACAGGCCGCCAAAGCCCGCGAACACCGGCTCGACACCCTCGCCGCGGACCTGCCCGGAGCCTGGCTGCGGGTGGACACCCTGATCGCCGCGAAACGGGCCCGAGAGTACGAGGAAGCCGTCGAACTGCTCACCTGCCTCGGCGAACTGGCAGTACGCACCGGCACGTTGGACACCTTCACCCGGAACCTGGACCACTTGCGCAACCAACATGGCCGCAATTCGGCCCTGTTGAGCCGCCTCGACAAGGCGGGGCTGCCGGTCGCTCGCGGCTGATACGGCTGTTCGTACAGGTGGTGCAGGTGGTGCGACGGCCCGGTCATCGCCGTGTCTGCGGCCGAAGCGTCGGTCGCGGCGAGGCGGGGGCGATGTCGGGCCCGGGGCTGCGGTTGGATGGCGGCGATCAGGCCCCCGTTGCCTGGGTTTCTCTGTCCTCGGGCTTCTCTGTCCTTGGGATTCGGCCGAGCGTGCCCGGTTCGACCTCGGCGGCACGATCTTTGATTCGGGAAGTACGAAACCCGTACTCGCCAGCCTGCGCCCGCCCGCGCAGCGGGAAAAATCGCAGGTCGTGTGTGACCCCGAGCCTGGTCGGCTCCATCGCGATCCGGTTCGGAACCGGCGGGGGAGGTTGGTACCAGTAGCTCCGCCTCTCCTTACGTGGCCCCGCAACGGGGAGCGCGGAAGTGTCGGTTGGTCCGGTTCGGTTCAGCGCGGTCGATGCTTCCGGGCACCGTTGACTGGTCTTGGGGTGCTGAGTACCAGGAGGTCTCACGACGACGTGGAGATCGCGGTGTGGCCTATGGCGCCGTCCTTCGAAGGGTTGGCGGGTGGTAAGTATCGGATGCTTCGGGGCGACTGCCTTCCACTTCGCTGTTCGGGAGGTGGTGGCGCTGGTCGCGGGTGTGGCGGTTGCCCGGCGTGATGCTGAGCTGCGCGGTCTCGACCCGGCTGAGGTTCACGGTGAACCAGACGTGCTTGCCGGTGTCGTGGCGGACGTATCCGCAGTCGTCAGACAGGCTTTCGACGATGGTCAGGCCCCGGCCGTTCTCGTCGTCGATGGCTTGAGTGATGCGGTGGATGGGCGGAGTCGGGCTGCTATCGCTGATCACGACGAGCGCTCGACGTGTGGTCGGGAGGTGCCACACCTCGACGGACGTCGGCCCGCCTTCGGTGTGCACAACGGCGTTTGTGTGTAGTTCGGTTGCGCAGTGGAGGGCGGCTTCTACAGCCGCCACGACGGCGCCCAGGAGGCCCAGCGCGCTTACGATCAGCAGGCGCACTGTTCGAGAGTCGGTTTGTTCGTACAGAGAGCCGATCAGTGTGGGAACCGGGTCCCCGATCGGTGCTTGACCGAGGGCCGAGTCGGCGGATTCGGATCTTCTTGCGGCCATACGTCGCTCCTGCTGGGAGGCGGTACAGCCACTGCGCGCATAGCGAAGCGGACCGCACGGTGCGTGCGCGGCTGCTGTTAGTGACGATAAGGTGCGCGCACTGGTGCGCGCCATTCGTTCGGCGAAAGAGCACTCGTAAGGGGGTCGGTTGTCCCCAAGGCCCCGCGAGCGGGTGTGACGTGCGGCAGGATGCCGGCACACACTATGACGAGCGAAGGGGGTGTTCGATGGTCGTTCAGGCCAGCCATGCCCGGCGACGGCTCGGTGCGGAGCTGAGGCAACTGCGCGAGAAGGCCGGGCTGACGGTTGATCAGGTCGTCCAGGCGAACGAATGGAGTCGCACCAAGCTGATCCGTATCGAGGCCGCGAAGGTTTCACTGACCCGGCATGACCTCCTGAAGCTGTGCAATCTCTACGACGCGACGGAAGCCGAGACTCGGCACGTCGAGAACTGGCTGGAGGAGACGAACAGCTTTCGCTGGTGGCAGGACTATGGCCACGTCATGGGCGCGATGCTTGAGGAGTTCGTGGCTTTGGAGTCTCAGGCTTCCAGCATCCTCACGGCACACTCGGGTCTGCTGCCCGGACTGATTCAGTCGCGGGGATATATGGATGCGCTCTTCCGCTCCGTGCCCCACGTTCCGGATCCGGACATGGCCGACACGCTCGTGGAACTCCGCCTTCGCCGTCAGAAGATCCTCGATGAGGATGACGTCGAACTGACGAGTGTCTTCAGTGCGGCCCTGCTCTACGCGGAGGTTGGTGGGCGGGACGTGCTCCGCGAGCAGATCCGGCACTTGCTCGACCTCGCGGAACGACCGAACGTGGACATCCGTGTGATTCCCTTCAGTGCCCAACGGGCCGTGCTGACCGGCGGGATAGTCTTGTTCGATTTTCCGGATCAGGCAGACCCGAGCGTCGTGTACCTGGAGTACGAAGCGGGCATGCAGGCCAAGGATTCCCAGTTGGATGTTCGGCGGTTCCGCCGCCTGCTGAACCACCTGCGGGATGCGACTCTGTCGCCGGAAGAGACGAAGAAGATGCTCGCTACGAGGTTGGAAGACTTGTGAATCAGCAGACACCATCAGCGGCTTGGCGTAAGTCCTCGTATTCCGGGGGCTCACAGAACACCGATTGTGTAGAGGTTGCGCCACTTGCCGTGGAGGCCACCGGGGTTCGTGACACCAAGAACCGCGAGCGAGGGCACATCGCCATTCCGGGTGACTCTTGGGTGATGTTCTTGGGGGCCATCAAGTAGCGGCTGCTGCCTATGAGTTGAAGCGAGCGTCCTCCCCACAGGCTGCGGGAGGCGCTCGCTTTTTCATGCGCGCACTGGTGCGCGCCACTTTCGAGTGATGGTGCGCGCTCTCTCTTGCGCTCATGGTGCTTGCGGGTGCACGCTCTCCGTATGCGTACGGCTCGCTACCGAGGGGCCACTTTCCGGTCTTCGCCTGCGCAGTGGTGACCCGCTCGAACGCAGCTTTCAAGAACGGGTGTTCGTGTCAAAAGGACGATTCGAACGGTGCTCGTGGCCGGCAGCCGATTGAACCCAGGACAAGAAGGGCCAGGGCGCGTGCCGATGGTGGCGCCTCTGTGAACCGGCGGCGGCCGGGCGTCTCGATTCCAGGCGTGAGCCCGGCCGCCGCCTCCATCTACCACTGTGAGGCAGTGATGGAGAGTCAAGAATACCGGGGCGGCGATGGGCCATCGGCCGTTTCGGTTGCTCGGGTTCGGCGCGTGAACGGGTACGCGGATCAGCCGGAGGAGACCGACGCGGTTCGGTCACAGCCGGCTGGTCCGGTCGGTGTGGGTTGTCTGCGGCCTGCCGTGGATCACCGGCTTCGGGTGGGAGGTGGGCTGTGTCCGCGCTATGGGTGGCTCGAACTGCCGGACAGTGTCAGGGAGTTCGTTGCCTCGGTGGTCGGTCCGGTCGGGTCGGTTGCGCCGGTGATCGGTCCGTACACCAGTTCTTTTGCCGGGACGGTGACGACCGATACCGGGCCGGTGTTTGTGAAGGTGGCGGAGGAGGCTTCGGCGCCGTTGTCGGCTCGGGCGCAGACGTGTGAGGTCGCGGCGAGTGCGGTCACTGGTGTTCTGTCGCCTCGGTTGCTTGGGCATGGGTGTGTCGGCGGGTGGCGGGTGTTGGTGTTCGAGCATGTCGGGGGGCGGCCGGTGGGGTTGCGTCTGGGGTCGCAGGATCTGGCGCAGGTGGTGGGGGTGGTGGATCGGATCGGGCGGATTCGGCCGGGGCGCGGTGCCGGGTTGCCGACGTTGGTGGGGCGGTTGCGGGAGCACGTCGGGCCGGGGCGTACGGGGCCGTTGTACGGGGATCGGTTGCTGCACACCGACTTGACGTCGGCGAACATGATTCGTCGGCCGGATGGGCGGTTGTCCGTGGTGGATTGGGGCCAGGCGGCGATCGGGCCTCGGTGGGCGGAGGTGGGGTTTCTCGGGTCGCATCTGGTGGGCGCCGGGCACGAGCTCGGCGAGGTGCGGCGGTGGATGTGGCGGTTTCCGGAGTGGCGTCGGACGCCGCATTCGGCTCGGCGGGCGCTGGCGGAGGCGATGGTGGGTCATACGGCGGGTGAGGCCGTGTGGTGGCTCGACCTGGCGGATGCGCCGGTCCGGTGTGGCGAGGCGGGGCGATGAGCGGGTGCGCTTCCGATGGGGAGGCAGAAGTCCCTTGTGGTGTTGGGGACTTCGTATGGACCTTCCATTCCGACGGTGACCAGATCGGGTCGGGGCACGTAGTGGCCGTGGACGTGCTGGGATGTCTGGTCACGGTGGAGGACCGCGACGGGCGGCGGCGGGCGTTCCCTTTCGTGCTGGTTGAAGTGCCGGCGTTCGGTCGCGCCCGATAGGGCCGCGCGCACTGCGGCCGGTCTGCGATTTGTCTTGGTCGCGACGGCGGCGATGCCTTGAGCCACTGGGCCACTGGGCCACTCGCATTGGTCGTGACCACCAGGGACCGGTGCGTGGCAAGGGAGTTGATGCGGCCCGTGGCCTCGGTGGTGGGCCTGGGGGTGGGACCCGACCTTGGACAGTGGACCCCACCTTCACCCCTGCGTGCCCCCAACAGGAAGGACGCCCGCGCACGATGACATATCAATTCGGGTGGACGCGCGGTGTTTCCGCACGCACGTCGGCTCTGGATCGGGTTCAGGACGAGCGGTTGGGTCTGCTGGTTCGGGAGTGGGTCGACGGGGAGGGAGCCGCCCCTACCGAACCCTCGCCCCTCTCTCCGCCCCGGCGCACGTGGTCGCGTCTGTCGGCGTGGCTGCGTGCGCTGCTGCGGCGGTGGGGGCGGCGGCCGGGGCGACCGGGGCTGCGCGGAGTGTGGGGCCGAGTGTGGTCGTTCGCGAACCTGGTCAGCGATGCGTATCGGCGAGGGCGGGGGATGCGCCGGCCCACGACGAGCCGACCCGGCTGATCGATGCTCGGGTGGCCTGGGCGGATTCCGGCTCGGGCTCGGACTCGGGCCCAGCTATCGGTAGTTCGCTCCGGAGGTGGTGGGGACAGCCGAGGTGAAGGGCTGCTTGGCCGATCCGGTAGGTGCGCAGGCTTGTGGGCGCGAGGTGGCGGGCTTCGACGTGTCGGTGTGGTCGGCGGGGCGCGGGCGATTGGGTGCGCGTTTGCTCCGCAGCCGGTTTTGCGTCTGCTGCGTGGCCGTTGCCGACCGGGACGGCTTTGCTGGCTCGTGGTCGGGGGCGGTTGGCCGCTTGGGGTCGTGGTGGTGGGCTGGTGGGTGGTGGCCCCGGGTCCGTTCGGCGGGGCCGGGTCGTGGTGGTGGCCCGCGTGTCGTCGTTGCTCGTCCCCTCCGGGGCCGGGGTCTCTGCTTGGTGCTCCGCATCCGTGCTGCCCGTCCACTACGTGGCCGCTGCCGACCAAGGCGGCTTCCCTGGCTCGTGGTCGGGGGCGGTTGGCCGCTTGGCGTCGTGGTGTGGGGCTGGTGGGTGGTGGCCCCGGGTTGGTTCGGCGGGGCGGGGTCGTGGTGGTGGCCCGCGTCTCGTCGTTGCTCGTCCCCTCCGGGGCCGGGGTTTTGGTCCGGTGCTTCGCATCCGTGTTGCCCGTCCACTACGTGGCCGTCACTGCCCGAGGCGGCTTCCCCGAGTCGCGGTCGGGGGCCGTTGTCCGGTGGGCGTCGTGTGGTTCGGTCGCTGCGCAGGCGTTTCGGGCCTGGTGGGGTTGGGCGGCGCGTGTTGCGGTCTGCGTGCGGACTGCCGGCCTTGTTCTTCGGCGGTGTGTCCGTCCTGTGCTCGGTTTTCCTTCGGGGCGCGGCCTTTTCTGCCTTGTCGTGCCTCGGATTCGGCCCGGGATGCACGAAACCCGCACTCGCCGGCCTGTGCGGGCCCGGGTGCCGGGTGAAACCGCAGGTCACGCATCGCCCCAAGCCTTGGGAGTCTCGTCGGGATCCGGTTTCGGGCCCGAGGAGAGAGCGGGAGCCGTGAGGGGCTGCGAAACGCGGCATGGCCGCCAGCCACCGGGGCCGCCAAGCGGACAACGGCCCCCGACCGCGAGTCGGGGCAGTCGTCCCGGGCAGTGACGGCCACGTAGTGGACGGGCAGCACGGATGCGGAGCACCAAGCACAGACCCCGGCCCCGGAGGGGACGTGCAGCGACGAGACGCGGGCAGTCGCCACGACCCGGCTCCGCCGAACGGACCCGGGGCCACCACCCACCAGCCCACCACCACGACGCCAAGCGGCCAACCGCCCCCGACCACGAGCCAGCAAGGCCGTCCCGGTCGGCAGCGGCCACGTAGTGGACGGGCAGCACGGATGCGGAGCACCAAGCAGAGACCCCGGCCCCGGAGGGGACGAGCAACGACGAGACGGCGGCCACCACCACGACCCGGCCCCGCCGAACGGACCCAGGGCCACCCCCCACCCAGCCCAACACCACGATGCCCACCCGACAACCGCCCCCGACCACGAATCAGGCAAGCCGATCCGGGTGGTGATGGCCGCCGTGCCACCATGTCCGTTGCGCGGCTGGTTGGTTGTGCGTGTCGGGATGGTCCGCTTCTTCGCTACGTACCCGGCATCGATACGGACGCGGCGTCCAGAGCCGCGACTTGGAGTGCGACGGCGCCGGCCAGCGTCGTGAGGCCCACGTGCCGGCGGATCCGGCGCGGCAGGGTCGTGGTCAGGAGCAGGCCGGCGAGGGCTACCGCGCCGCTGAGCTTGGCCAGGAGGATCAGCCGGTTGCTGCGGCCTTCCACGTCGATCGGGCACGGAGAGTCGCAGTTGCCGGTGATGACTTGCAGGTTCACGAGCGCGAAGAAGTCGACTACCGCCAGGACCGGGATCGCGCAGAGGACCACGATTACGAAGGTGATGATCGGGCCGTGGCCGGGCTTGTGGTCTCCGTACGTGGCTTGAGGCATGGGGTCGACGGTAGGGACGGGCCGGCTGTGCGGGCATGGGCGTCGGTACTCAGTTGGCTGCTGAGTACTGCCGGGACGCTCGTGGTGGCGCGATCGGGCGTGGCTGATGGGGCAGTTGCTCTGCAAGGCGACGGTAACCGGGCGGCCGGCGGGGTGCCCCCCGCGACTCCGGTCGGCGCGTGCCGCCCCCGCCACGACCCAGGCCGCCCCCGAATCGGGCTGCTGCGGACGCGGCGGACCCCCGGCGCGTCAGCGCCCACGACTTCATCGCGGCCCATGATCGACGAGCGCAGCGAGGAGAGCGGCCGGAGGCCGCCGGCGGCGAAGCCGCCCCCGCGCGAAGCGCGGCAACAAGAGGGGCCGCGCGGAGCGCGGCTGCGGTCCATCACGCTCCGTGGGCAACCAGCTGGACCGTTTATCACAACTGATCATGGTCGCCAAATTTGATGAGCCTTCAGATCGGGTGGTATAGGCGCATCCCATGATCAACATGGTCCGTGAGTGGCGGATCGTTTAGCCGGCCGGATTTTTTACCCTGTGTGATTTTTGGCTGCACGCAACCGTTTCTGATCGATCATCAGGTGGTGAAGATCACACCATGATCGTTCTCTACCCGTGTCGCAGATCACATCGCCAGGGGCCTAGGATGGGCGCCGTTCCGGCAGCTTGTGAACCCGGTCACATGCGTGATTTCGGGGGACTGAGAAGGGAGATGGGAGCGCGGTGAACCTGTACGCGCCGATCCTCGTGCTCGGGGGCATTGCCCTGGCCTTCGGACTGGTCTCCCTCGTGATGGGGGCGCTCACCGGGCCCAAGCGTTACAACCGGGCCAAGCTCGAAGCCTACGAATGTGGCATCGAGCCCACCCCGCAGCCGATCGGCGGCGGGCGATTCCCGGTCAAGTACTACCTGACGGCGATGCTCTTCATCGTCTTCGACATCGAGATCGTCTTCCTCTACCCGTGGGCCGTCTACTTCGACTCGCTCGGGATGTTCGGTCTCGTCGAGATGGCCATGTTCGTGGGCGCGGTCTTCGTCGCCTACGCCTACCTCTGGCGCCGCGGCGGCCTCGAGTGGGACTGACCGGGGACACCGAGGACACCGAGGACACCGAGGACACCGAGGACGCGGGACCGACGCACACCGTGGGCCCGATGAGCCAAGACGCCCAGGCTTCCCCCAACGACTGACGGAGAGAGGGCATCCGCGTGGGTATCGAGGAGAAGCTGCCCAGCGGCTTCCTGTTGAGCACCGTGGAAGGGCTGGCCGGCTACTTCCGCAAGGGATCGTTCTGGCCGGCCACGTTCGGACTCGCGTGCTGCGCGATCGAGATGATGGCCACCGGCGCCGGCCGCTACGACCTGGCCCGCTTCGGCATGGAGGTCTTCCGGGCCTCGCCGCGCCAGGCCGACCTGATGATCGTGGCCGGTCGGGTCAGCCAGAAGATGGCGCCGGTGCTGCGGCAGATCTACGACCAGATGCCCAATCCCAAGTGGGTGCTGTCGATGGGCGTCTGCGCGTCCTCCGGCGGCATGTTCAACAACTACGCGATCGTCCAGGGCGTCGACCACGTGGTGCCGGTGGACATCTACCTCCCCGGTTGCCCGCCCCGGCCCGAGATGCTGATGGACGCGATCATCAAGCTCCGCGAGGAGATCCAGGCGATGCCGCTGGGCGTCAACCGCGAGAAGGCGGCCCGCGCCGCCGAACAGGCCGCCATGAAGGCGCTGCCCACCATCGAGATGCTCCCCGCGAGCGCCCGCCGCGGCGCCCACGAACTCGACCCGGGCGCCCCCGGCATCCCGGTCGGCCACGCACACGAGGGGGGCCTCCGGTGACGACTCCCAACGGAAACCCGGCTCCCAACGGAAACCCGACTCCCAACGGAAACCCGACTCCCAAGGGAACCCCGCCCCCCAACGGAACCCCGCCCCCCAACGGGAATCCGATTCCCGACGGAACCCCGACCCCCGACCCCGAACTCCCCACCCCCCGCGACGCGCACGGCGAACCCATCGAGGTCCGCCACGGCATGTTCGGCGCCAGTGGCTCGGGCGACACCTCCGGCTACGGCAAGCTGGTGCGCACCGTCGCCTTCCCCGGCGCCGCCCCCCGCCCCTACGGCGGCCCGCGCGGAACCGCCGACGGTGAGGGCGAGTTCGACCTGGTCGCCGACGAACTCTCCGGCGCCCTCGCGGAAGCCGGAATCGAGTTCGACGAGGCGATCGAGAAGGTCGTGGTCGACCGCGGCGAGATCACCTTCCATGTGCGCCGCGAGTCGTTGCCCCGGATCGCGCTGACCCTGCGCAACGATCCGGCGCTGCGCTTCGAGTTGTGCACCGGGGTCTCCGGTACGCACTATCCGCAGGAGACCGGCCGCGAGCTGCACGCGGTCTACCACCTGCGCTCGATCACCCACAATCGTGCCGTCCGGCTCGAAGTCAGCGTCCCCGACGCGGATCCGCACCTGCCGTCGCTGGTCGGCGTGTACCCGGCGCTCGACTGGCACGAGCGGGAGACCTACGACTTCTTCGGCATCGTCTTCGACGGCCACCCCGCGCTCACGCGCATCCTCATGCCGGACGACTGGCCCGGCCACCCGCAGCGGAAGGACTACCCGCTCGGCGGCGTGCCCGTCGAGTACAAGGGCGCCCAGATCCCGCCGCCCGACCAGCGGAGGTCGTACAACTGATGACCGATCAGACAACGACACCCCCATCCGCCGCGCACGCGCGGGAGACCACCGAGGGCCGGGTCTACACGGTCACCGGCTCCGACTGGGACGAGGTGGTCCAGGCCGCGGCCGACGCCGAGGAACGCATCGTCGTCAACATGGGCCCGCAACACCCGTCCACCCACGGTGTGTTGCGGCTGATCCTGGAGATCGACGGGGAGAGCGTCACCGAGGCCCGATGCGGGATCGGCTACCTGCACACCGGCATCGAGAAGAACCTGGAGTTTCGCAACTGGACCCAGGGCGTCACCTTCGTGACGCGCATGGACTACCTGATGCCGCTGCACAACGAGACGGCGTACTGCCTCGCGGTGGAGAAGTTGCTCGGCATCACCGACGACATCCCCGAGCGCGCCCAGGTGATCCGGGTCCTGCTGATGGAACTCAACCGGATCTCCTCGCACATGGTCTGCCTGGCCACCGGCGGTATGGAGATCGGCGCGCTGACCGTGATGACCTTCGGGTTCCGCGATCGCGAACTGATCCTCGACGTCTTCGAGATGATCACCGGCCTGCGGATGAACCACGCCTACATCCGCCCCGGCGGCCTGGCCCAGGACCTGCCCCCCGGCGCGGTGGACAAGGTTCGCGAGCTGCTCAACATCCTGCCCGGCCGGATCCACGAGTACGAGCTGCTGCTCAACGACAACGCCATCTTCAAGGGTCGCACCCAGGGCATCGGCTACCTCGACCTGGCCGGCTGCATGGCGCTCGGGCTGACCGGTCCGGTGTTGCGCTCCACCGGCCTGCCGCACGACCTGCGCAAGACGCAGCCCTACTGCGGCTACGAGAACTACGAGTTCGACGTGGCCACTTCGGACTCCTGCGACTCCTGGGGCCGGTACCTGATCCGGATCGAGGAGATGAAGCAGTCGCTGCGGATCGTCGAGCAGTGCCTGGACCGGCTGGCCCCAGGCCCGGTGATGGTCGGCGACAAGAAGATCGCCTGGCCCGCGCAACTCGCGCTCGGCCCGGACGGTCTCGGCAACTCGCTCGACCACATCAAGACCATCATGGGCACCTCGATGGAGTCCCTCATCCACCACTTCAAGCTGGTCACCGAGGGCTTTCGGGTGCCGCCCGGACAGGTCTACAGCGCGATCGAATCGCCTCGGGGCGAACTGGGCGTACACGCGGTCAGCGACGGCGGCACCCGCCCCTACCGCGTGCACTTCCGCGACCCCTCGTTCAACAACCTGCAGGCCATGGCCGCGATGTGCGAGGGCGGCCAGGTGGCCGACGTGATCGTGGCAGTGGCGGGGATCGACCCCGTCATGGGAGGTGTCGACCGATGAGTACGGACCTGGGCATGCCGATGCCCCCGGCGCGGCCCGCTCCGCCGTTCCCGCCCGAGGTGCGCGCGCGCCTGGAGGTGGATGCGAAGGAGGTGATCGGCCGCTACCCGCAAGCCCGTTCGGCGCTGTTGCCGCTGCTGCACCTGGTGCAGGCCGAAGAGGGCTACGTGACCGGGACCGGCATCGAGTTCTGCGCCGACGTGCTGGGCCTGACCACCGCCGAGGTGACCGCGGTGGTCACCTTCTACACGATGTATCGACGCCGGCAGGGCGGCGATTTCCAGGTCGGCGTCTGTACCAACACGCTGTGCGCGGTGATGGGCGGCGACGAGATCTTCGCGAGCCTGAAGGACCACCTCGGCATCGGCAACAAGGAGACCACCGCCGACGGGGTGATCACGCTCGAACACATCGAGTGCAACGCGGCCTGCGACTACGCGCCCGTGGTGATGGTCAACTGGGAGTTCTTCGACGACGCGACCCCGCAGTCCGCCAAGGAACTGGTCGACGACCTGCGCGCGGGCAAGGCCGCGGTGCCCACCCGCGGCGCCCGGCTGTGCACCTTCCGGGACACCTCGCGCATCCTGGCCGGCTTCCCGGACGAACGACCGGGCGCGGTCGACGAGGGTGGCGCCGGCGGTGTACCGAGCCTGGTCGGCCTGCGGATCGCCAACGGCACGTACACCGACGCGCCGCCCCGCGCCACCGACACCCCGGCCCGCGCCGCCGAAGGCAAAGCCGCAGCCGAAGCCGCAGACCAGGACGGGGAGCAAGCACCGTGACCGACCCCTCCCTCCTCACCCCCGTGCTCTCCGCCAACTGGGACGAGAGCCGGCCCTGGTCGCTGGAGACCTATCGCCGCGACGGTGGCTACGACGGCCTGCGCAAGGCCCTGGCGATGCACCCCGACCAGGTGATCCAGACCGTCAAGGACTCCGGCCTGCGGGGCCGCGGCGGCGCGGGTTTCCCCACCGGCATGAAGTGGGGCTTCATCCCGCAGAACGACGGCAAGCCGCACTACCTGGTGGTCAACGCGGACGAATCCGAGCCGGGAACCTGCAAGGACATCCCGCTCATGTACGCCAACCCGCATGTGTTGATCGAGGGTGTGGTCATCGCGGCCTACGCGATCCGCTCCGAGCACGCCTTCATCTACGTGCGCGGCGAGGTGGTGCCGATCCTGCGCCGGCTGCACAACGCGGTCCGCGAGGCGTACGCCGCCGGCTACCTCGGGAAGAACGTGCAGGGCTCCGGCTTCGACCTCGAACTCACCGTGCATGCCGGGGCCGGGGCGTACATCTGCGGCGAGGAGACCGCGCTGCTCGACTCGCTGGAGGGTCGTCGCGGCCAGCCCCGACTGCGCCCGCCGTTTCCGGCGGTGGCCGGTCTGTACGCGTCCCCGACCTGCGTCAACAACGTCGAGTCGATCGCCTCGGTGCCGCCGATCCTGAGCCGGGGCGTCGAGTGGTTCCGCTCGATGGGCTCGGAGAAGTCGCCCGGCTTCACGCTCTACTCGCTGTCCGGACACGTCAAGCGGCCCGGCCAGTACGAGGCCCCGCTGGGGGTGACGCTGCGGCAACTCCTGGACCTGGCGGGCGGGGTGCGCGAGGGGCACCGGATCAAGTTCTGGACCCCCGGCGGCTCGTCCACGCCGATGTTCACCGACGAGCACCTGGACGTGCCGCTCGACTACGAGGGCGTCGGCGCGGCCGGTTCGATGCTGGGCACCAAGGCGCTGCAGATCTTCGACGAGACCGTCTGCGTGGTGCGCGCGGTGTTGCGCTGGACCGAGTTCTACGAGCACGAGTCCTGCGGCAAGTGCACCCCGTGTCGCGAAGGCACCTACTGGCTCACCCAGTTGCTCACCCGCCTGGAAAACGGCGAGGGCACCGAGGAGGACCTGGAGACGCTGCTCGACGTCGCCGACAACATCCTCGGCAAGTCCTTCTGCGCGCTCGGCGACGGTGCGGCCAGCCCGATCCAGTCCTCGCTCAAGTACTTCCGCGACGAATACCTGGCGCACTTCGAGCACGGCGGCTGTCCGTTCGACACCGCGGCATCCACCGCGTGGGCGAGCACAGCCCCCGCGTCTACCGGGGCAGGAGCGCACAGCTGACATGACAGTCACGACCAACACCCCCGCGGGTGGGCCGCCGGCGCCCAAGCCGGAGGATCTCGTCACCATCTCGGTGGACGGGATCGACGTCTCCGTGCCCAAGGGCACCCTGGTGATCCGGGCCGCCGAGCTGATCGGCATCCAGATCCCCAGGTTCTGCGACCACCCCCTGCTCGATCCGGTCGGCGCCTGCCGGCAGTGCCTGGTCGACGTCGAGGGCCAGCGCAAACCGCTCGCGTCCTGCACCACCACCGTCACCGACGGCATGGTGGTGCGCACCCAGCTCACCTCCCCGATCGCCAAGAAGTCGCAGGACGGGGTGATGGAGCTGCTGCTGATCAACCACCCCCTGGACTGCCCCGTCTGCGACAAGGGCGGCGAATGCCCGCTGCAGAACCAGGCGATGGGCGCGGGCCGCTCCGCGTCGCGCTTCGCCGAGGTCAAGCGCACCTTCCCCAAGCCGCTGCGGATCTCCTCCGAGGTGCTTCTGGATCGGGAACGTTGTGTGTTGTGCGCGCGCTGTACCCGGTTCTCCGAGCAGGTCGCCGGCGACCCGTTCATCGCGCTGATCGAGCGCGGCGCACTGCAGCAGGTCGGCATCTACGAGAAGCAGCCGTTCGAGTCCTACTTCTCCGGCAACACCATCCAGATCTGCCCGGTAGGTGCGCTCACCTCGGCCGCCTACCGGTTCCGGGCCCGGCCGTTCGACCTGGTGTCCTCGCCGACCACGTGCGAGCACTGCGCCTCCGGGTGCTCGTTGCGCGCCGACCACCGCCGGGGCAAGGTGTTGCGCCGGCTCGCGGGCGACGAGCCCGAGGTCAACGAGGAATGGAACTGCGACAAGGGCCGCTTCGCGTTCAACTACGCCACTCGACAGGATCGGCTCACCTCCCCACTGATTCGGGACGAGGAGACCGGCGAACTGGTTCCCGCGTCCTGGTCCGAGGCGCTCGGCGTGGCCGCGCGCGGACTCGCCGCCGCACGAGGCAACGCCGGCGTTTTGGTCGGCGGTCGGGCCACCCTCGAAGACGCCTACGCCTACGGGAAGTTCGCCCGGGTCGCGCTGGACAGCAACGACATCGACTTCCGGGCCCGTGAACACAGCGCCGAGGAGGGCGAGTTCCTGGCCGCGCGGGTGGCCGGGACCGGACTCGGGGTCACCTACGCCGACCTGGAGAAGGCGTCCGGGGTGCTGCTGGTCGGGTTCGAGCCCGAGGACGAGTCGCCGATCGTCTTCCTGCGGCTGCGCAAGGCGGCACGCAAGGGGCTCAAGATCTACGGCATCGCGCCGTTCGCCTCGGCGGGCCTGGACCGGATGAGCGGCACTCTGCTGCGCGCCGCCCCCGGCACCGAGACCGAGTGGTTGTCCGCGCTCGGCGACCCGGCCGTCGAAGGCGAATTCGCCCGCGCCGCGGCCGAGATGTTGCGTACGCCGGGCGCGATCGTATTGGTCGGCGAACGGCTCGCGGGTGTCCCCGGCGCGCTGTCCGAGGTCACCGCGCTGGCCGCGCGAACCGGCGCCCGGCTCGCCTGGATCCCGCGCCGGGCCGGCGAACGCGGCGCGGCAGACGCGGGTGCCCTGTACAACCTGCTCCCCGGCGGGCGACCGGTCAGCGACCCCGCCGCCCGCGCCGAGGTGGCCGCCGTCTGGCGGGTCGCCGATCTGCCCGGCGGCTACGGCCTGGACACCACCGCGATGCTCACCGCCGTCCGGGAGCAGCGCCTGGCCGCGCTCGTGGTCGGCGGCGTCGAGGTGGACGACCTGCCCGACCCGGCCGGTGCGCTGGCCGCACTCGACGCGGCCCGCTTCGTGGTCAGCCTGGAGCTGCGGCACAGCGCGGTCACCGAACGCGCCGATGTGGTCTTCCC
Source organism: Embleya sp. AB8 (assembly GCF_049739465.1). Lineage (NCBI taxonomy): Bacteria > Bacillati > Actinomycetota > Actinomycetes > Kitasatosporales > Streptomycetaceae > Embleya > Embleya sp. AB8. Next base: position 41,348 of record NZ_JBMHHY010000046.1, on the reverse strand, counting down.
GGTCGCCGCGCCGGCCGAGAAGCCCGGCACCTTCGTGGACTGGGAGGGCCGGGAACGCCCGTTCGCCACCGTGTTGAAGAAGGATCAGCTGACCGGCGACCTGGCCGCGATAATGTCCGACCTGCGGGTGCTCGACGCGATCGCCGAGGCGATGGCCGACCAGCGCGAGGGCACCCCGATCGACCTGCCCTCGCTCACCGCCGCCCGGCGCGAACTGCGCCGGCTCGGCCGGTGGACCGGCGACCGGGGCCCGGCGCCCGAGGGCCACGCCCGCGAACTCCCGCGCCCCGGCCCGGGCGAGGCCGTACTGGCCACCTGGCGGCTGCTCCTGGACGAGGGGCGCGGCCAGGACGGGGAGCCTCATCTGGCGGGCACCCGGCGGGCGCCGGTGGTCCGACTGTCTGCGTCCACGGCGGCCGAGATCGGCGCCGAGGACGGGGGCGGCGTCACCGTGACCTCGTTGCACGGGGAGGTCACGTTGCCGCTGCGCATCACCGACATGACCGAGCGGGTGGTCTTCCTGCCCGCCAACTCGCCCGGCTCCTCGGTGCGTCGCGCACTGCGGGTCGGCGCGGGTGAGTTGGTCAGGATCCGGCCGGCCACGGTGACCCTTGCCGAGGCTGACGGCCCACCCAACGGAACGGGCCGTAATGGCCGTTCCGCCTATGTCCATGAGGAGGAGCGGTGACGGACAGCGGCATGCAGCTCGCCGCGGTCGGGTTCGGCACCGACGTCTGGTGGCTGATCCTGCTCAAGGCGGTGCTCATCTTCGCGTTCTGCGTCGTCATGACGCTGTTCGCGATCTGGTGGGAACGTAAGGTCGTGGCCTGGATGCAGATGCGCATCGGGCCCAAGTACACCGGCCCGCAGGGCCTGCTCCAGTCCCTCGCGGACGGCGTCAAGTTGGCGCTCAAGGAGGACATCACGGTCAAGGGCGCCGACAAGGCGGTCTACATCATCGCGCCGATCGTGGCGATGGTGCCGGCCTTCATGGCGTTCGCGGTGATCCCGTTCGGGCCCGAGGTCTCCATCTTCGGGCACCGCACCCACCTGCAACTGACCGATCTGCCGGTCGCGGTCCTCTACATCCTCGCGGTCGCATCCGTGGGCATCTACGGCATCGTGCTCGCGGGCTGGTCCTCCGGCTCGACCTACCCGCTGCTCGGCGGGTTGCGCAGCTCGGCGCAGATGATCTCCTACGAGATCGCGATGGGCCTGTCGTTCGCCGCGGTGTTCCTCTACTCCGGCTCGATGTCCACCTCGGAGATCGTCGCCGCGCAGCACGACACCTGGTACGCGATCCTGCTGCCGGTCTCGTTCATCATCTACGTCGTCGCGATGATCGGCGAGACCAACCGGGCGCCGTTCGACCTGCCCGAGGCCGAGGGCGAGCTGGTCGGCGGGTTCCACACCGAATACTCGTCGCTGAAGTTCGCGCTGTTCTTCCTGGCCGAATACGTGAACATGGTGGTGGTCAGCTCGCTGGCGACCACCCTCTTCCTCGGCGGCTACCTCGCGCCGTGGCCGGTCACCGCGGTCTGGGAGGGCGCCAACTCCGGCTGGTGGCCCTTCCTTTGGTACTTCCTCAAGGTCCAGGCCTTCATCTTCGTCTTCATCTGGCTGCGCGGCACGCTGCCGCGGTTCCGCTACGACCAGTTCATGAAGATCGGCTGGAAGGTGCTGATCCCGCTCTCGCTGGTGTGGCTGATGCTGGTGGCCACCGTGCGCGCGCTCCGGAACGAGGGCTACGAGCAGTCCCGGATCGTGCTGTGGGTGGCGGGCGGCGTGGTCGCCCTGCTGCTGCTGTCGATCCTGTGGGACGCGGTCACCCCGAACCGGGACGAGGAGGCCGACGCGCAGGCGGCCGGCCCCGAACCGTTCGACCCGATGGCGGGCGGGTTCCCCGTACCGCCGATGCCGGGACAACAACTCCCGCCGGTGCCGCGCCGCAACGTGCGCAGACCCGAGCCGGTCGGGGCGCCCGCGGCGCAGCTCCCGGACGACCGCGACGACCGCACTGAAGGAGAGGCATAGACCCGTGCCCAAGTTCCTCGGACCGGTCGCGGGGTTCGGTGTCACCTTCGCGACGATGTTCAAGAAGGCGAACACCGAGTACTACCCGTACGAGAAGAAGGTCACCGCACCGCGATTCCACGGCCGGCACCAGCTCAACCGCTATGCCGACGGCCTGGAGAAGTGCATCGGCTGCGAACTGTGCGCGTGGGCGTGTCCCGCCGACGCGATCTTCGTGGAGGGTGCCGACAACACCGCCGAGGAGCGCTACTCGCCCGGTGAGCGGTACGGCCGCAACTACCAGATCAACTACCTGCGCTGCATCTTCTGCGGCCTGTGCATCGAGGCCTGCCCGACCCGGGCGCTGACCATGACCAACGAGTTCGAGCTGGCCGACACCAGCCGGGCGAGCCTGATCTTCACCAAGGAGCAGTTGCTCGCGCCGCTGCACGAGGGCATGGTCCCGGCGCCGCACGAGATGTACCCGGGTACCACCGACACCGACTACTACCTGGGCAAGATCACCGAGGCCGCGCCCGGGACGGTGACCCAGGTTCGGGCCCCGGCCGTGGTGGACGCCGGCCACGGCAAGCAGGGGACGGAGGCGGGCCGATGAGTCCCGGAATCGACCTGGCGGCCGAGGTCACCAAGACCTCCACCGGCGAGGCCCTGCAGTTCTGGGTGCTCGCGACCGTCGCGCTGATCGGCGCGCTGGGCACGGTCTTCATGAAGAAGGCGGTGCACAGCGCGCTCGCCCTGGCCACCACGATGATGTGCCTGGCCATCTTCTATCTGGCCCAGGGCGCGGTGTTCCTGGGCATCGTGCAGATCGTGGTCTACACCGGCGCGATCATGATGTTGTTCCTGTTCGTGCTGATGCTGGTCGGCGTCTCGTCGGTGGACTCGCTCAAGGAGACCCTCAAGGGTCAGCGGATCGCCGCCGCCGGGCTCGGCCTGGGCTTCGGCATCCTGCTGACCGCAGGCATCGCCAACGCGTCCATCACCCACTTCACCGCCCTTGCCACCAAGACGCCGGGCAGCCGCCCGGTCTATCCGGCGGAGACCAACGACGACGCACTGCGCGCCGCTTCGCAGGGCAATGTGCAGGGCCTGGCGCACCAGATCTTCACCAAGTACATCTGGGCGTTCGAGATGACCAGCGCGCTGCTGATCACCGCGGCGGTCGGCGCGATGGTGCTCGCCCACCGCGAACGCCTGGTGCCGCGCAAGACGCAACGTGAGCTGTCCGAGGCGCGGATTCGGGACAACAAGCAGGTCGCGCCGCTGCCCACGCCCGGGGTCTACGCCCGGCACAACGCGGTGGACGTGGGCGCCCTGCTCCCGGACGGCAGCGTTTCGCAACTGTCCATCAACGACACGCTCCGCGCGCGCGGCCAGATCCGCGATGTCAGTGCCGAGGCGGTGCACAGCGTCGCCGAGTTGGAGAGCACCGGCGCGGATATCGACGACGAGGCGTGGCCGGACGAGTCGGACGCGCCCTCGGCGGCGCCGGTGCCCACCGCCCGGCAGGAGCGCGGGGAAGCCGACGCTTCGTCAGGCGACGGGCCGGGCAATGAGGTTGCCGCCGGCGCAGGCTCCAAGGAGGGGCGCCCGTGAACCCGGTGAACTACCTGTACCTGTCCGCGCTGTTGTTCACCATCGGCGCCGCCGGGGTGCTGCTCAGGCGCAACGCGATCGTCGTGTTCATGTGCGTCGAACTGATGTTGAACGCGTGCAACCTCGCGTTCGTCACCTTCGGCCGGATGCACGACAACCTCGACGGCCAGATCATCGCGTTCTTCACGATGGTCGTCGCCGCGTGCGAGGTCGTGGTCGGACTGTCCATCATCATCGCCATCTTCCGCAGCCGCCGGTCGGCCTCGGTCGACGACGCCAGCCTCATGAAGTGGTAGGTCGGAACCGGTGATCGAAACCTCCTCCCTGGCCTCCGGCGTGATGCTCGCCAACGAGGGCGGCGGCGGGCTGCACTCCGTCGCGGCAAGTGGCGCGTTCTCCGCGCTGTGGCTGGTCGTGGGCCTGCCGCTGCTCGGCGCGGTGCTCCTGCTCGTCGGCGGCAAACGCACCAACGCCTTCGGCCACATCCTGGCCACCGCGCTGGCCCTCGGTTCGTTCGTGGTCGGCGTGGTGTTGTTCGCGACCATGCTCGACAAGGACGGCGCGGGTCGCTCGGTCGACCAGCACCTGTGGACCTGGGCGCCGGTCAACGAGTTCCAGGCCGACATCGGCCTGCATCTCGACCAACTGTCCATGGTCTTCGTGTTGTTGATCACCGGTGTGGGTTCGCTGATCCACATCTACTCGATCGGCTACATGGCGTACGACGAGAACCGTCGGCGCTTCTTCGCCTACCTGAACCTGTTCGTCGCCGCGATGTTGCTGCTGGTCCTGGCGAACAACTACCTGCTGCTCTACGTCGGTTGGGAGGGCGTGGGGCTTGCCTCCTACCTGCTGATCGGGTTCTGGCAGCACAAGCCCAGTGCCGCGACCGCCGCCAAGAAGGCGTTCATCATGAACCGCGTCGGCGACTTCGGTCTGGCCGTGGCGATCTTCCTGATGTTCACCACGTTCGGCACCTTCTCCTTCGCCGACGTGCTCGGCGGCTCGGCGAGTGCGAGTGACGGCACGATGACCGCGATCGGCCTGATGTTGCTGCTCGCGGCCTGCGGCAAGTCGGCGCAGTTCCCGCTGCAGGCCTGGCTCGGCGACGCGATGGAGGGCCCGACCCCGGTCTCCGCGCTGATCCACGCGGCGACCATGGTCACCGCCGGCGTCTACCTGATCACCCGCTCGGCGGAGATCTTCAACGCCTCGCCGGACGCCCAGCTCGCGGTCACCATCGTCGGCGCGATCACCGTGTTGTTCGGCGCGATCGTCGGCTGCGCGAAGGACGACATCAAGAAGGCGCTGGCCGCCTCGACGATGAGCCAGATCGGCTACATGATCCTGGCCGCGGGCCTGGGTCCGATCGGCTACGCGTTCGCGATCATGCACCTGGTCACCCACGGCTTCTTCAAGGCCGGGCTGTTCCTGGGCGCGGGTTCGGTGATGCACGGGATGAACGACGAGGTGGACATGCGCCGCTACGGCGGCCTGCGCAGGTACATGCCGATCACCTTCGTCACCTTCGGCCTGGGCTACCTGGCGATCATCGGCTTCCCGCTGCTGTCCGGGTTCTTCTCCAAGGACAAGATCATCGAGGCGGCGTTCGCCAAGGGCGGTACGTCCGGCTGGATCCTGGGCGCGGTCACGCTGCTCGCGGCCGGACTCACCGCCTACTACATGACGCGCGTGATGTTGCTGACCTTCTTCGGCAAGGAACGCTGGAAGGAGGCGCCGGCGGGCGCCCCGGCCGACTGGCACGCGCCGCACCCGCACGAGTCGCCGATCTCGATGACCGGGCCGATGATCCTGCTCGCCTTCGGATCGGTGTTCGCGGGCGGCCTGTTCGCGATCAACGAGTCGTTCGTCAAATGGCTGACGCCGGTCACCGGCTTTTCGCACGGTGACCTGCCGATGAGCGAGTGGGCGGTCACCGGGATGGCGATCGCGATGGTGGCGGCCGGCACGGCGGTGGCGTACGTGCAGTACGCCCGCCGGGATGTGCCGGCGGTGGCGCCGGCCGCGGGCCTCGTTACCGTGGCGGCCCGCCGGGACCTGTTCCAGGACACCGTCAACGAGGGTCTGGTGATGCGGCCCGGGCAATACCTGACCCGGCTGCTCGTCTGGTTCGACAACCGGGGCGTGGACGGATTCGTGGGCGGACTCGCGGCCTTCTTCGGCGGCACCTCGGCGCGCGTGCGCAAGGTGCAGACCGGGTTCGTCCGCTCGTACGCGCTGTCCATGTTCGGCGGCACGCTGCTCGTGGTGGCCTGCACGCTGATGGCTCGGATGGCGTGATGACGACGATGCCGACACGAACTCGGATCGCCCACACCGTAGGCGTCCAGGCGGAGGGACTTCGATGAACGGCCACTTTCCCTGGCTGACGACGCTCGCGGCGCTGCCGTTCGTCGGCGGCCTGTGCGTCGCCGCCGTGCCGGCCGGCAAGCGCAGGCTCGCCAAGAACGTGGCGCTGCTGTTCAGCCTGCTCACCCTCGTCGTCGCGATCGTGGTGGCGACGAAGTTCGACAACCACGGTGGCCGGTTCCAGATCACCGAGAGCTACAGCTGGATCTCCTCGTTCGGCGTGCACTGGTCGCTGGGCGTGGACGGGATCGGCCTGGTGCTGATCCTGCTCACCGCGGTGCTGATGCCACTGTTGATCCTGGCCTCGTGGCACGACGCGGACGAGGCGCCGGTGAACGCCGACGGCTCGGCCGGCACCGGGCGGCCCGCGCCGCGCAGCACGCACGCGTTCTTCGCGCTGATGTTGCTCGTCGAGGCGATGGTGGTGGTGTCCTTCGCGGCCACCGACGTGTTCATGTTCTACGTCTTCTTCGAAGCCATGCTGATCCCGATGTACTTCCTGATCGGCGGCTACGGCGGCGCGCAACGCTCCTACGCGGCGGTCAAGTTCCTGCTGTACAACCTGCTCGGCGGCCTGGTCATGCTGGCCGCGGTGGTCGGCCTGTACGTGGCGACGGCCAACCAGGGCATCGGGATCGACGGGCACGGCACCTTCGACTTCGTGAAGATCTCGCAGGCGGTGGCCACCGGTCAGCTGGACCTCGATCCCACCGCCGAGAAGGCGATGTTCCTCGGCTTCATGTTCGCGTTCGCGGTCAAGGCCCCGCTCTGGCCGTTCCACACGTGGTTGCCGGACACCATGACCGAAGCGACCCCCGGCATCGCGGTGTTGGTCACCGCGATGGTGGACAAGGTCGGCACGTTCGCGATGTTGCGGTTCTGCCTGGAGATCTTCCCGAGCGCGTCGAAGTTCTTCGCCCCCGTGGTGATCACCCTCGCGGTGATCGGGATCATCTACGGCGCACTGCTCGCGGTCGGTCAGACCGACATCAAGCGGCTGATCGCGTACACGTCCATCTCGCACTTCGGCTTCATCATCCTGGGCATCTTCGTGATGACCAGTCAGGGCCAGTCGGGCGCCACGCTCTACATGGTCAACCACGGCTTCTCCACCGCGGCGCTCCTGCTGATCGCGGGCTTCCTGATCACCCGGCGCGGCAGCAAGACGATCGCCGACTTCGGCGGCGTGCAAAAGGTCGCCCCCATTCTCGCGGGTACGTTCCTGGTGGCCGGACTCGCGACCCTCTCGATGCCGGGACTCGCCCCGTTCGTGAGCGAATTCCTGGTGCTGGTGGGCGCGTTCACGAAGTACAAGGTGGCCGCGATCTTCGCCACCACCGGCATCGTGCTCGCCGCCCTGTACGTACTGGTGCTCTACCAACGCACCATGACCGGCCCGCTGCGGCCGGGCAACGAGAAGCTTCGCGACCTGGTGCCGCGCGAACTGGCGGTGGTGGTACCGCTGATCGCGTTCCTGCTCGTGCTCGGCGTCTACCCGAAGCCGGTGCTCGACGCGGTGAATCCGGCCGTGGACCACACACTCAGCCGGGTGGAGCAGAAGGACCCGGCGCCCACCAAGCCCATCGAACAGGCCGCGGGCACCGAGGCGCACACCACTGGAGGCTCCAAGTGAGCATGAGCACCGCCGAGGCGGCAACGCTCGCCGTGACGAAGGTGGACGCGCCCACCATCGAGTACGGCAAGTTGTCGCCGATCCTGATCATCGCGGGCGTCGCCGTGGTCGGCGTGCTGATCGAGGCGTTCCTGCCCCGAGCGGCCCGCTACCGCGCCCAGCTCACGGTGGCCCTGGTCGGCATGATCGGCGCCTTCGGCGCGGTCGTGTGGCAGGCCCGCGAGCTCCCGGCCGACCACCGGGGCAGCATCACCGCGATGGGCGCCGTCGCGGTGGACGGCCCGTCGCTGTTCCTCCAGGGCACCCTGCTGCTGATCGGCATCGCCTCGGTGCTGCTGATCGCCGAGCGCAAGCTGGAACCGGCCGGGGGCGATGCGTTCGCCCCGCAGGCCGCGGCGGCGCCGGGCAGCCAGCAGGAGAAGGACGCGACGGCGGCCGGGTGGACGCAGACCGAGGTCTACCCGCTGACCATGTTCTCGCTGGTGGGCATGCTGCTCTTCCCGGCGGCCAACGACCTGTTGATGATGTTCGTCGCGTTGGAGATCCTCTCCCTGCCGCTCTACCTGCTGTGCGGCCTGGCCCGGCGCAACCGGTTGTTGTCCCAGGAGGCCGCGCTCAAGTACTTCCTGCTCGGCGCGTTCTCCTCGGCGTTCTTCCTGTTCGGCGTGGCCATGCTCTACGGCTACTCGGGCAGCGTGTCGCTGGACAAGATCGCGGTCGCCTCCGGCGGCGCGATGGACAACGACGCATTGTTGCTGATCGGGCTCGCGATGGTCGCGGTCGGCCTGCTGTTCAAGGTCGGCGCGGTGCCGTTCCACTCCTGGACGCCGGACGTCTACCAGGGCGCGCCGACCCCGATCACGGGGTTTATGGCGGCGGCCACCAAGGTGGCCGCGTTCGGCGCGATGATGCGCTTCTTCTACGTCGCGATGCCCGGGATGCGCTGGGACTGGCGGCCGGTGATGATCGGCGTCGCGATCGCGACCATGGTGGCCGGCGCGATCGTCGCGATCACCCAGACCGACGTGAAGCGACTGCTCGCCTACTCCTCGATCGCGCACGCCGGTTTCATCCTGACCGGAATGATCGCGATGAACGATGCGGGCGTGTCGTCCACGATGTTCTACCTTGTGGCCTATGGGTTCGTCACTCTGGGTGCGTTCGCGGTCGTCACACTGGTACGGGACGCGCGCGGCGAGGCGACCCATCTGTCCCACTGGGCGGGTCTGGGCAGGCGTTCCCCGCTGGTCTCAGGAGTGTTCGCACTGTTCCTGCTCGCCTTCGCGGGCATCCCGCTGACCAGCGGTTTCGCCGGAAAGTTCGCGGTCTTCCAGGCGGCGGCGCGCGGCGGTGCGGGCAGCCTGGTGGTGGTCGGTGTGCTGTGCAGTGCGATCGCCGCGTTCTTCTACGTACGGGTCATCGTGTTGATGTTCTTCTCGGAGCCCAAGGTGGACGGTCCGACCGTGGTGGTACCGAGCGTGATGACCACCGCTGCCATCGCGCTCGGGGTAGCCGTTACCGTGGTCCTTGGCATCCTGCCGCAGCCGGTACTGGACCTCGCGGACAAGGCAGCCTTGTTCGTCCATTGAGCACGACGCAGAGACTCTGCGTGATCGACAGGAGAGAACCGTCATGGCGATCGTGGGGCCCTTCGGGCTGAGCGTCACGGACGAGACTCTCGACGCCGATATCCGGGCGGGGATGGCCGCCGTGGAGCAGGAGCTCCTGGCGGCCACCAAGAGCGAGTTCCCCTACCTGACGCAGACCTCGCGCCACCTCGTCGAGGCGGGCGGCAAGCGGTTCCGGCCGCTGCTGGTGCTGCTCGCCGCCCAGTTCGGCGACTGGCAGGCGCCGGGCGTGGTGCCCGCGGCGGTGGTGTGCGAACTGACCCACCTGGCCACGCTCTACCACGACGACGTGATGGACGAGGCGCCGCTGCGGCGCGGCGCGCCCAGCGCGAACTCCCGGTGGGACAACTCGGTGGCGATCCTGACCGGCGACTTCCTGTTCGCCCGCGCCTCGGAGATCGTCGCCGACCTGGGCAACGAGGCGGTACGGATCCAGGCGCGGGCGTTCGCGCGGCTGGTCACCGGGCAGATCCGGGAGACGGTCGGCCCCGGCCCGGGCGACGACCCGGTCGAGCACTACCTGTCGGTGATGGCGGACAAGACCGGCTCGCTGATCGCCGCGTCCGGGCAGTTCGGCGCGATGTTCGCGGGCGCCGACGAGCACGTGGTGGACATCCTGACCCGGTACGGCGAGCGGTTCGGGGTCGCGTTCCAACTCGCGGACGACGTGCTCGACATCGCGAGCGAGGCCACCGAGTCCGGCAAGACGCCGGGGACGGACCTGCGCGAAGGGGTGCCCACGCTGCCGGTGTTGCACCTGCGCGCGGGGGTGGCGGGGGCGTCGGCGTCGGCGGACCGGCGACTGCTCGATCTGCTGGACGGGCCGATCACCGACGACGACGAGCACGCGGAGGCGCTCTCGTTGTTGCGGGGGCATCCGGCGCTCACGAAGGCGCGGGAGGACACTCGGCGTTATGCCGAAGAGGCTCGCGAGGTGTTGGCGCCGCTGCCGGATTGCAGTGCGAAGCGGGCGTTGTCGTCGCTGTGCGAGTTGGTCGTGGAGCGTAGTGCGTAGTCGGTTTTTGCCCGCCCGCCCACCCGTTGCGTCGGGTGGACACGCTGCGGTTTGAACCCCGGGGAGTGATCGGGCGCGGTTGGAGGGCTCGGCCGGCGGTTTCGGGGCGCGTTGTCCGGGTGTGGGTGGCGGGTCGGCCCGGGGATCACCCGTGCGAGGGGTGTGGGGGCTGCTCCCGGGGGAGTACGGCGGGGGGTTCGGGTCAGCATCAAGTCTGTGCGGCGAGGGGTGTTGCGCCCCTACAGGGTGATGTTTTCGACTGACGTACGGCCGACGCCGAAGGCCCGCCTCCGATGGTCCCCTTGGGGTGTCGCACTGGACACTCGCATCAGGGGGCATCCGCAATGACACGCACCACCCGCCGATCCGTACCGTGGCGCTACGCCGTACCGGCCGCGATCGCCGCGGCCACCGTCGGCGCCGTCACCTTCGGGCCGGCCGCGTTCGCCGACGACGCGCATCCGGGGCTGCCGGACCAGACCGTGGAGCAGTTGACGGCCAAGGTCGCCGCCGCCCGGGCCGACGCGCTGACCGGCACCATCCGCATCGATACCGACCTCGGCCTGCCCACCCTGCCGGGCAAGGCGGCCGGCGGCGGCCCGCAGGCGCTGCTCTCCGGCACCAACCGGATCCAGGTGGCCCTGGACGGCCCGGACCGCCAACGGATCGGCATCATGTCCGATCTCGCCGAGTACAACGTCATCCACAACGGTCGCGACGTGTGGACCTACGACAGCCGCGCGCACGCCGTGACGCACGGCACGGTGGACACGAGTCGACCCGACGTCGCCTCGCTCGTGCCGACCACCCCGCAGGACGCGGCCCGGCAACTGCTCGACCTGGTCGGCCCGACCACCGACGTCAAGGTGGACGGCACCGGCCGGGTCGCCGGGCACGACGCGTACAAGCTGCGCTTCGCGCCCAAGACCCAGGGCAGCCTGATCGCCGGCGCGACGGTGTTCGTGGACGGCCGAACCGGGGTCCCGCTGCGGGTCACCGTGGACAGCGTCAAGGGCGGCAAGCCGGCCATCGACATCGCCTTCGAGACCATCTCGTACGACAAGCCGGCGGCCGGCACGTTCGACTTCAAGACGCTGGCCGGGGCCACCGTCAAGGAGGTCAAGCCGGACGAGGCGAAGCCGGCGGCGGCGAAACGGGATCCTGCGGCGCCGACCGGCGACCACGCGACCCCGGGTCTGCTGGGTGAGGGTTGGTCCACCGTCGTCGAACTGCCCCGCGGCGGCGGCAAGGACGCCACCGGTCTGCTCGGCAAGCTGGGCAAGCCGGTGCCGGGCGGGACGCTGCTCAACACCCGGCTGCTGAACGTGTTGACCACCGACACGGGCCGGGTCTTCGCCGGCGCGGTCGACGCCGACACGCTCCAGCGGATCGCGGCGCAGCGATGAGCGCGTCCACGGCGGTCGGTGCCGCGGCGATCCGTACCGAGGGGCTGTCCAAGCGCTACGGCCGGGACCGGCTCGCCGTGGACGGACTGGATCTGACCGTACCCGCCGGTTCCGTCTTCGGGTTCCTCGGGCCCAACGGTTCCGGCAAGACCACGACCATCCGGATGTTGCTCGGCCTGATCCGGCCGACCGGTGGCACGGTCACCCTGCTCGACGGTCCCATGCCCGGGGCCGTCGGGCAGGTGTTGCCCCGGGTCGGCGCGCTGATCGAAGGCCCGGCGCACTACGGCTTCCTGACGGGTCGACAGAACCTGGATCGGCTGGACGCCGCCGATCCCAGCTCCGACCCCAGGACGCGCAACGCCCGGGTGGACGAGGCGCTGGCCAAGGTCGGGCTGAGCGCGGTGGCCGGCCGCAAGGCGCGGGCCTACTCGCTGGGCATGAAGCAACGCCTCGGCATCGCGTCCGCACTGCTGCGCCCGCGCGATCTGCTGGTCCTGGACGAGCCGACCAACGGGCTGGACCCGCAGGGGATGCGGGAGATCCGGGCACTGATCCGCACGCTGGCCGCCGACGGCACCACGGTGTTCCTGTCCTCGCATCTCCTGGACGAGATCGAGCAGGTGTGCACGGACGTCGCGGTGATGAGCCACGGCAAGCTGATCACCCAGGGCACCGTCGAATCGTTGCGGGCCGGCACCCGGGCCCGCCTGGTCGTCACGACTCCCGACGCGGGGGCGGCAGTCGTGGTGCTCGGCCGGCTCGGCGCGACCGACATCGTCACGACACCCGACGGGGTCGAGGCGGATCCGGCTCCGCTGGAGCCCGACGAGATCTGCGCGGCGCTGGTGCGCGCCGATGTACGGGTCCGTTCGTTCACCCTCGCGCGGCCGTCCCTGGAGGACGCGTTCGTCGCCCTGACCGGAGAAGGCTTCGATGTCACCGACTGACGCACTGCCCAAGACCGGTGTCCTGTCACCCGCGTTCGGGCACTCGACGGCGCAGACCGAGGCGTTCGGGTCCGAGCGGTTGCCGCGCCTGCGCGGACTGATGCGCAGCGAGCTGCGGTTGGTCTTCCTGCGCCCGCGCTCGGCGGCCATGCTGGGCTTTTTGGCCTTCGTACCGATCATGCTCGGGGTCGCGCTGCGCTACTTCCACGACGGTCACCCCTCGAAGGGGGGTGGCGGTGGGGGCGGTGGGCCGATCGACTTCGTCAACCAGGTGACGGGCAATGGGCTGTTCCTGGTCTTCGCGTCGCTGGCCGCCGCGCTGCCGTTCTTCCTGCCGATGACGGTGGGGGTGGTCGCGGGGGATTCGATCGCCGGTGAGGCGCACGGCGGGACGTTGCGCTATCTGCTGGTCGCGCCCGCCGGGCGGACCCGGCTGTTGCTGGTGAAGTTCGCGGGGGTGCTGGCGTTCTGCCTGGCCGCGACGCTGACCGTGGCGCTGTCCGCGTTGGTGGTGGGCGCGGCGCTGTTCCCGATGGGTGATGTGCCGCTGCTTACCGGGGACAACATCTCGATGGCCGAGGCGTCCTGGCGGGCGTTGTTGATCGCGCTGTGTGTGGCGGCCTCGCTGGTCGGGCTCGCCGCGATCGGGTTGTTCGTCTCCACGCTGACCACGGTGCCGGTGGCGGCGATGGCCACCACGGTGGGCGTGGTGATCGTGACCTCGATCCTGAGCAACATTCCGCAACTGTCCACGCTCCATCCGTGGTTGTTCACCGACGCGTGGATGAGCTTCGGCGATCTGCTGCGGAATCCGATCCCCACCGGCGAGATCCTGCGCAACCTGGGCATCCAGGCGGCGTATGCGGCGATCTTCGGCGCGGCGGCGTGGGCCCGGCTGACGGAGCGCGACATCACCACGTGAGCGCGGGTTGCCCGTACGGGTGAAGCCTCGGTTGGCCCGGGTGCGCCGGGTGCATGTACGGCGACATGAGGATGCGCGCGGCGATCGCGATGGTGTCGGCGGTGGTGTCGGCGGTGGTGTTGGTCGGGACGACGGTGCCGGCGGCGCGGGCGGACGGGCCCCAGGACACCTATTCGTACCTGGTGTTGACCCGGTCGGTCGGCGCGGCCGGGACGCTGCTCGCCGAGTCGGCGGTGCGGCAGGCCGGCGGGGTCGTGGTCCAGGCGTACGCGCCGGTCGGGGTGGTCGTGGCGCACGGTGGGCCCGGGTTCGCGGCGGCGCTGCGGGGGCGGCCGGGGGTGGCCCGGGTGGGGGCCACCCGTACGGTGCCGATCCGGGCGACGGCGCCGGTCCCGCCGGCGGTCGGGGCGGCGCCGGCGGCGGATCCGGGCGAGGCGCCGCAGTGGAATCTGGCCATGGTGCACGCCTACGAGGCGCAGCGGATCACCGAGGGCAGCCCCGACGTGGTGGTGGCGGTGGTGGACGCGGGGGTCGACGACCGGCATCCCGATCTGGCGCCGAACTTCGACGCGGCGCTGTCCGTGGACTGTTCGACCGGGCGGCCGATCCGGGCGGGCGCGGCGTGGCGGGCGCCGCGCTCGGATCACGGGACGCACGTGGCGGGCACGATCGCCGCGGCGCGCAACGGGAGCGGCGTGGTGGGGGTGGCGCCGCGGACCCGGATCGCGGCCGTGCGGCTGGGCGACGCGGACTCGTTGTTCCACGGCGAGGCGAGCGTGTGCGGGTTCGTGTGGCTGGCCGAACACGCGGACCGGGGGTTGCGGATCGCCAACCACAGCTACTACGACGACCCGTGGTGGCTGCTGTGTCCGGACGACGAGGACCAGGCGGTGATCCAGGAGGCGGTACGCCGGGCGGCGGCGTACGCGGCGGCCCACGGCGTCCTGTCGATCGCCGCGGCGGGCAACGACGACTACGACCTCGCGCACAAGACGGTGGACCGGCGCAGCCCGAACGACGCGGGCCGGGCGCCGGATCGCCCGCGCCCGGTGACCGCCGCGTGCCGCATGTTGCCCGCCGAACTCCCGGGCGTGATCACCGTCGCGGCGCTCGGCGCGGACGGCCGCCGGGCGAGCTACTCGAACACGGGCCTCGGGGTGATCGACCTGACCGCCCCGGGCGGCGGTGCGGGCGAGGGTGTGTTGTCCACCGCCCGGGACGGCGGCTGGGCGATCAAGTCCGGTACCTCGATGGCCACTCCGGCGGTATCCGGCGTGGCCGCGCTGCTCGCCGCCCGGCACCCGACCTGGACCCCCGCCGAGATCACCGCCCGCCTGTACGCCACCGCCGACCCCCTGCCCTGCGCGGCCCCATGCACCACATCGGGCAACGTGGACTCGTACCACGGCCACGGCCTGGTCGACGCGCTGCGCGCGGTGGAGCCGGCGGATCGACCCGACCCCGGACGGCCCTGAGCGGCGGTGGTGCGCGCCCCGGGATACCGAACCGGCTCAGGCCCCGGCGCTGACAGCGGCCGGCGGCGGCGGTCAGCGGGCTGTGCGGGGGCTGTCAGCGTTGCCCGCCAAGCTCCTCGGCATGGACACCACGAGCACCGCCACCACCAGGACGCCCGGAGTGGTCGGCTCCTTCGCCCGCTTCGTCGGCTGCGGCGGTGGTGTCGGCCTGGCGAGCAGCGCGACGCTGATTCTGCTCGCCGGCCAGGTGCCGTTCGCGGTGGCCAACGCGCTGGTGACGGTGGGCTCGACGCTGGTCGCGACCGAGCTGCACAGCCGATTCACCTTCGGCGGGAACCGGCCCGGCCGGGCGGACCACGTCAAGGCGGGGCTGACCGTACTGGTCTGCTACCTGTTCACCACGGCCGCGATGCTCACCTTCCGGGCGCTCGCTCCGAACGCCGGCTTCCTGGCCGAACAGGCGGTCTACCTCTCCGCGTCCGGCCTGGCCGGCATCGGCCGCTTCGCCTTCATGCGCCTGGTGATCTTCGCGCACAAGACCCCGAAGGCTCCGAAGGCAATCCGCCCTCCGCCGGCCCGCGAAGCGGTGGTCACCGCAGCCTGACCGACCCGCCTTTCCCGATCGGGTGAACCGGATTCGTAGGGCTACTGTCCGCAACGCCCGGAAACTAGTCTGCAGATGTTGCCTCGGAGAGGGGAGGGCTGGGTGTGACGACCATCGGATCGGTGTATCCCCATCGTGTGGAAACTGATGAGGAGTCGACGCCGCTGCTGTCCGAATTCTTCGCGCTGTCCGAGCAGCTGAAGAATGATCGGGTGGAGTTCATCGACGGGAACATCAACGTGGCACCACCTCCGGACGGAGACCACGAGACGATCATCGACCGGCTCCGGTTGCAGATGGTGCGCTCCGCGATCGCGCTGAGTGCCTCCGGCAACAAGGGCCTGCAGTTGCCCAACGGCGACCGCGTCGTGCCGGACGCGACCTACGCGCCGGACGGCAGCCTCAGACACGCACGGCCGTGGATGCCACCGGACGACGTCCTGCTCGTGGTCGAGGTGACGTCCTCCGACCCGACCCGCGATCGAATGCAGAAGTACCGGTCGTACGCGCTCGCCGGCATCCCGTTTTACCTGTTGATCGATCGCCAATACGGCAAGGTGATCCTTTACTCCGACCCCGAGCGGGACGCGTACGCGGGCAGCAACGAGGTGGCGTTCGGCAAGGAGTTGGTACTGCCGGAGCCGTTCTCGATGACCATCGACACGGCCGATCTGGTCGACTGAGCCGTAGGGACGTGATCCCGTGTCGGATGTCTCGGACAGTGGGCTCAGCCCCCTCGCTCGGCGGGTGCTCGCGTGCATGTTGGCGGTGCCGGAGGGGATCAAGTTCACCGGCAAGGATGTCGCCGACGTGTTGCCCGAGGGGCCCTATCGGGTGCAGAAGGCGCTGCGCGAGCTGGGTGCGACCGGGCATCGCACGGTGCGCCGGCTGAAGCGGCCCAACGGTCAGTTCTACGTCGAGGTCGAATACCACGCGATACCCGTGCGGGCCGACGACTCGTCGGTGGACTGAGGCGATCACGCGGCTTGAATACGCGGATCGACTACGCGGATCGATTACCCGGATTACGTAACTGCGTAGGATTCGCGATGTGGCGAATCGAGCGGACGACGACGACACGCGGGCCGCGCTGGCCGCGTTGACCGAGCGCGTCGCGGCGCTCGAAGCCGCGGCCGGCCCGCCGCCGCCCACCGCGCCCGCCCCGGCTCGGGACGACGAGACCTTCTGGGCGCTGGACGGGCTCAAGGAGCACTACGGGAGCGGTTCGCTGTTGTACACCGGCGCGCTACAACTGCCTCAGGGGCCGCCGGTCGAGTGGCAACTGGCCGCCGACGCCGACGCGTTGCTCGCCGAGGACTGGGCGCCGTTCGCGGAGCACCTGGCCGCGCTCGGGCATCCCGTACGGCTGTCCCTGCTGCGCGAGGTCCTGCGCGGTACGGACACCGCGGCCGAACTCGGCGCCCTCGACGGCATGGGGTCCAGCGGCCAGATCTACCACCACCTGCGTCAACTGGTCGCCGCCGGCTGGCTGCGCACGGTCGGCCGCGGCCACTACGAGGTGCCGGCGATCCGCGTCGTACCGCTCCTGGTCGTGCTGTTCGCCGCCCGCCCGTGAGCACCGCCGGGCCACGCGGCACCCCACGGCCCAGTGCGCGGCACTAGTCCTCACCCTCCTCGGGCAGCAGTTCGTAGCCGGGGTCGGACATCGCCAGGTGGCCCTCCGCCTCGCCGACCACGCCGCGGACCCGCATTCGGCGGCCCGGTTCCACGCCGGCGAGTTGCCGGCGGCCGTGGAAGAGCAGTTTGAGGCCGCCGGTGTCGTCGTACAGGTCCACCTCCAGAGCGGGCCGCGCGGTCTCCGGCGCCGGTGACACCGACCGGATCCGGCCGACCACCTCGGCCCGTTGCCGCCACTTGAGCTCGGCGACGGACGCGACGGGAGTGGCGACCGGCGCCCGCCCGGCCGGCTCCGCGTCCACCGTGGGCAGCAGCCGGGGCACACACTTCGCGGCCGGCTCGCCGGGTGCCGGTGGTCGGTGTGCCATCGCCGCGCCCACGTCGAACGGCACGATGGTGGCCACCGCGTGGGGCATCCGGGTCAACGCGGAGGCGATCGACTCGGTGGTCCGCCCGTGCAGCAGTCGGCCGATCACCGGCGGATAGGTGCGTCGGGGCAGCAGCAGGGTGATCCCCGACGCGCCGTCCGCGACCTCGCGCGCGGCCAGTTCGAGCACCGCGCGGGCCAACCGCCGGTCCGGGCACTCGATCAGCTCCAGCGGGATGTCCGCCGCGCGACTGGCCTCCCAGCGGGTGCGCAACACCCGCGCATGCCGGCTGTCCAACACGAAGTGCGCGGCGCGCAGATCGTCGGCGCGCAACGAACGGGCGTAGCGCACCGCCTGGAGCACCGCGACGTCGAGCGAGTCGACCAGGACCACCACCACCGACCGGTCCCGGATCCCGAAGTCGGCCGTGGCCGGCGCCGCCGCGAGCGCCGCCGCCTCCTCGCGGTAGCGCCGGTTGACCCGGATCAACGCCCATACGCCCAGCGGGAAGAGCACCACCACCAGCCACGCGCCCTCGGTGAACTTGGTGACCGCGAAGATCAGCACCACCGCCGCCGACACCCCGGCCGCGAGCGCGTTCACCACGACCCCGGCCCGCCAGTGGCCGCTGCGCCGGGTCCAGTGATGTTTGGTCAAGCCGGCGCCGGCCATCATGAACCCCGTGAACACGCCGATCGCGTACAGCGCGACCAGCGAGTCCACGCTGGCCTGGGTGACCAGGAGCAGGGCCACGGCCGGCACCGCGAGCAGGATGATCCCGTTGGAGAAGGCCAAGCGGTGACCGCGCTTGCGCAACATCTTGGGCAGGAACGCGTCCTCGGCGACGAAGTCGGCCAGGAACGGGAAGCCGTTGAACGGCGTGTTCGCGCCGGTGTACAGGATCAGCGCGGTGGCCAGTTGCACCAGGATCAACCCGGCCCGCCCGAGTGTGCCCTCGCCGAGTACCAGGTGCGCCTCCTGGGCGATCACCGTGGGGTCGCCGTCCACATAGGGGATCGCGTGGGTGAGCTTGGCGAGCAGCGAGATGCCGAGCACGAGTACGGCCAGCACCAGCGACATCGCCACCAGCGTCTTGCGCGCGTTGCGGCCCTGCGGTTCGCGGAAGGTGGACACGCTGTTCGAGAGCGCCTCGAGCCCGGTCAGCGAGGAGCCGCCGTTGGCGAAGGCCCGCAGCACCACGAACAGCGAGGCGCCGTACAGCAGTCCGCTGCCCGACTGGCCCAGCGATACGGCGCCGGCGGCGTGTACGTCCGCCTGCGGCAGCGAGCCGTCGGTGAGCCGGCGGACCAGCGCGACGGCGAACACCATCGCCATCGCGCCGATGAACAGATACGCGGGCAGCGCGAATGCGCGCCCGGCCTCGCGGACCCCGCGCAGATTGCCGTAGAAGAGCACGGCGACCACGCCCACGCACAACTCCGGCTTCCATCCGCTGATGTCGGCGTGCCACACCAGGTGCAGCAGCGAGGCGATCGCGTCCGTCCCGGCCGCGGTCTGTACCGCCACGGTGACCACGTAGTCGATCAGCAGCGCGACCGAGGCGATCTGCGCGACGCGCGGCCCGAAGTTGTCGCGGGCCACGATGTAGGAGCCGCCGGCCTTGCTGTACAGGCTCACCACGTCCCAGTAGGACAGCGTGAGCAGCAGCAATACCGCGAGGATCGCGTAGGTGACGGGCAACACCAGGGTGAACGCGGCGACGCCGACATAGGGCACCAGGGCGCGCAACATCTGCTCGGTGCCGTAGGCCGAGGACGAGATGCAGTCGGACGCGAGCACCCCGAGCGCGGTCGGGTTGGACAACTTCTCGCCGCGCAGCCGCGCGCTCACCAGGGGTGGGCCGAGCAGCCGTTTCTTGAGCCGATATCCGACCGTCTCGGGAATCCGGATGTCCACGCTGAGCGGAGCGGGCGCGCCGGGGGGTGACTGCATCCCGCTCGGCTGCCCCCGGTCCTCGCGGCACATGCCCACGCTCGGCCGAACAGGGGTGGAGCACGCGCGAGCGGGCCCGGCGGCGAAAGCCACCGGGCCCGCTCGGCGGTGGGAACAGCGGTATTACTGGTTGATCGTCCAGGTGTCGTTGCCCCGGATCAGCGAGGTCAGGTCGCCCGGACCCTGCTTGGTCGCCGCCTCGGCCATCTGCGCCGACATCAACCGGTCGTAGACCGGCCGCTCGATGTCCCGGAAGACGCCGATCGGGGTGTGCGTGTTGCTGGTCAGATCGCCCAGCCGGGTCAGCGCGAAGGCCAGCTCCGGGTTTTCCGCGTGCGCGTCGTGCACGAGCAACGCGTCCTCGCCGACCTCGGCCACCTCGGCCACGTCCAGCGACCCGCGCGCGCCGCGGATGACGCCGAACTGGCCCTCCGCGCCGAACCGGATCGGCTGCCCGTGCTCCAGGCGGATGGTCACGTCGTCGCGCCGCGCCGGGTCCTTGAGCTGCTCGAACGCGCCGTCGTTGAAGATGTTGCAGTTCTGGTAGATCTCCACCAGGGCGGTACCCTCGTGCGCCGCCGCCGCGCGCAGCACCGAGGTCAGGTGCTTACGATCCGAGTCGATCGACCGGGCCACGAACGACGCCTCGGCGCCGATCGCCACGGACAGCGGGTTGAACGGGTGGTCGAGCGAGCCCATCGGGGTGGACTTGGTGATCTTGCCGGTCTCGGAGGTCGGCGAGTACTGACCCTTGGTCAGCCCGTAGATCCGGTTGTTGAACAGCAGGATCTTCAGGTTGACGTTCCGGCGCAGCGCGTGGATCAGGTGGTTTCCGCCGATGGACAGCGCGTCGCCGTCACCGGTGACCACCCACACCGACAGGTCCTCGCGCGAGGTGGCCAGGCCGGTCGCGATGGCCGGCGCGCGGCCGTGGATCGAGTGCATGCCGTAGGTGTTCAGGTAGTACGGGAATCGGCTGGAGCAGCCGATGCCCGAGATCCACACCACGTTCTCCTTGGCCAGGCCCAGCTCCGGCAGGAAGCCCTGCACCGCGGCCAGGATCGCGTAGTCCCCGCAGCCCGGGCACCAGCGCACCTCCTGGTCCGACTTGAAGTCCTTCATGGACTGCTTGCCGTCGGCCTTCGGGATCAGCGACAGCGAGGGGAAGCCGCCGGCGCCGTTCGCAGACTCAGACACTTTCGATCACTTCCTGGATCACGTGCGCCAGTTCCTCGGACTTGAACGGCAGACCGCGCACCTGGTTGTACGACATGGCGTCGACGAGGAACCGGCCGCGCAGGAGCAGGGCGAGCTGACCCAGGTTCATCTCCGGGACGATCACCTTGTCGTACGACCTCAGCACCTCGGCCGTGTTGGCCGGGAACGGGTTGAGGTGGCGCAGGTGGGCCTGCGCGACCTTGCCGCCCGCCGCCCGCACCCGGCGCACCGCCGCGGCGATCGGGCCGTAGGTGGACCCCCACCCGATCACGAGCACCTTCGCGTCGCCGGTCGCGTCGTCCACCCACAGCGGGTCGATGTCCTTCGCGATGCCGTCGATCTTGGCCTGCCGGGTGCGCACCATCAGGTCGTGGTTGGCCGGGTCGTAGGAGATCGACCCGATCCCGTCGGCCTTCTCGATGCCGCCGATCCGGTGTTCGAGACCCGGCGTGCCGGGCACCGCCCACGGGCGGGCCAGCGTCTCGGGGTCGCGCTTGTACGGCCAGAACTCCTTGGTCCCGTCCGTCTTCTCGTGGTTCGGCTCGGTGGCGAACTCGACCCGCAGGTCCGGCAGCTCGGCAGTCTCCGGGAGGCGCCACGGCTCCGAGCCGTTGGCCAGGTAGCCGTCCGAGAGCAGGAAGACCGGGGTGCGGTACTTCAGCGCGATCCGGGCCGCCTCGATCGCGGCGGCGAAGCAGTCGGACGGGGTCTGCGGGGCCACGATCGGCACCGGGGCCTCGCCGTTGCGCCCGAACATCGCCTGGAGCAGGTCGGACTGCTCGGTCTTGGTGGGCAGTCCGGTCGAGGGGCCGCCGCGCTGCACGTCGACGATCAGCAGCGGCAGCTCCAGGGAGACCGCGAGGCCGATCGTCTCGGACTTGAGCGCGACCCCGGGGCCGGACGTGGTGGTCACCCCGAGCGCGCCGCCGAACGCCGCGCCGAGCGCCGCGCCGATGCCCGCGATCTCGTCCTCGGCCTGGAAGGTGCGCACGCCGAAGTTCTTGTGCTTGGCCAGCTCGTGCAGGATGTCCGAGGCCGGCGTGATCGGGTACGAACCCAGGTAGACCGGCAGTTCGGCGAGTTGCCCGGCGGCCACCAGGCCGTAGGACAGCGCGAGGTTGCCGGTGATGTTGCGGTAGGTCCCGCTCGGCAGCTTCGCCGGTGCCACCTCGTAGGAGACCGCGAAGTCGTCCGTGGTCTCGCCGAAGTTCCAACCCGCCTTGAACGCCGCCACGTTGGCCTCGGCGATCACCGGCAGCTTGGCGAACTTCTTGCGCAGGAAGCCGATCGTCGCCTCGGTCGGGCGGTGGTAGAGCCAGGACAGCAGCCCGAGCGCGAACATGTTCTTCGCCCGCTCGGCGTCCTTCTTGGAGATCTCGAACTCGGCCAGCGAGCCGACGGTCAGCGTGGTCAGCGGGATCGCGTGCACGTTGTACGCGTCCAGCGAGCCGTCCTCCAGCGGATTGTTCGCGTAGCCGACCTTGGCCATCGCGCGCTTGGAGAACTCGTCGGTGTTGACGATGATCTCGGCCCCGCGCGGCAGGTCGCGCAGGTTGGCCTTGAGCGCGGCCGGGTTCATCGCGACCAGCACGGTCGGCGCGTCGCCCGGGGTCAGGATGTCGTGGTCGGCGAAGTGGAGCTGGAAGCTCGACACACCCGGCAGGGTGCCTGCGGGTGCCCGGATCTCGGCGGGGAAGTTGGGAAGGGTCGACAGATCGTTTCCGAACGTCGCCGTCTCGGACGTGAAACGGTCGCCCGTCAGCTGCATTCCGTCACCGGAATCGCCGGCGAACCGGATCACTACCCGGTCGAGCTGCTTGACCTGCTTGGTCACGGGGAAGGACCTCCTCGGCGCTGCGGCGGTTGGTCCGCGCACCGCGCGGATGTCGCAGTTTTCATCGTACGGCGGCACAGCCGGGGGCCGTGGCACCCCCCGGAACGGGCGAGGATTCGCCCTGGTGCGTGACGTGAGCGGCGTCACGCTTCGGACATGGCCCGCAGGGCGGACATATCCGGCGGTATCCGAGCAAACCGATAGACCGCCCCGATACGGGACGGCGGTTCCGATCGACCGGATGATTGCATGGGTCCAGTAATTCGATCCCTACGATGTCAGGATCCGAGATACGCGAGTACTGCGAGCACTCGTCTGTGATCGGTGTCACTGGGTGCGAGGCCGAGCTTGCCGAAGATGTTGCTGACGTGCTTCTCCACCGCTCCGTCGGACACCACCAGGGCCTGCGCCACCGCCGCGTTGGTGCGCCCCTCGGCCATCAGCCCGAGTACCTCGCGCTCGCGCGGGGTGAGCTTTTCCACCACGTCGCGCCTGCGCGAGCGGCCGAGCAGCTGGGAGACCACCTCGGGGTCGAGCGCGGTGCCGCCGGCCGCGACCCGCTCGACCGCGGCGACGAACTCGCCGACGTCGGCGACCCGGTCCTTGAGCAGGTAGCCGACCCCGCTGGTGTTGCCCGCGAGCAACTCCGTCGCGTACTGCTCCTCGACGTACTGTGACAGGACAAGTACGCCGACCTTGGGCAGACTTGCCCGCATTTGCACTGCCGCCCGGATGCCCTCATCCGTATGCGTGGGCGGCATCCGGACGTCCACGACACACACGTCCGGGAGCAGCTCGGCCGCGACGGCGACCAACTGCTCGGCGTCGCCGACCTCGCCCACGACCTGATGGCCGCGAGCGGTCAGCAAGCGTGACAAACCGTCTCTCAGTAGTACGGAATCCTCAGCGATGACGACGCGCACAGCGTTCACATCCCCCAAATCCGGGTAGCCGCACCCGGGAACCGGGCGCGGCTACAGTCTTCCGGATTCGGGCGGATGCGGCGTACCTCGGGCGGCCCGGCAGTCGGACGCCGGCTCGGCCGCGGCGGATCAGCCCAGCGGCAACCACACGGTGATCCGGGTCGGACCACCCTCGGGGCTGTCCACGTGCAGCGTGCCGGCCACGCCGCGCACCCGTTCGGTCAGGCCGGCAAGGCCCGAGCCCTTGCCGGTGGCCGCGCCGCCCGCGCCGTCGTCGGCGACGATCAGGAACATCCGGTCGTGCTCGTGCCCGACGGTCACCCACGCGTGGGTGGCGCGCGCGTGCTTGGAGACGTTGGTCAGCAGTTCCGACGCGCAGAAGTAGGCGACCGACTCGATCGGGGCGGGCGGGCGGTCCGGCAGATCCACCTCCACCCGAACCGGCACCGTGCAGCGGGCCGCGATCGAGGACAGCGCCGCGTCCAGGCCGCGGTCGGTGAGCACCGCGGGGTGGATGCCCCGGGCCAGGTCGCGCAACTCCTGCAGGGCGAGCTTGACCTCGTCGTGCGCCGAGGAGACCATCCGCGCGGTCTCGGTGTCCTGACCCGCGTTCAGGTTCTCCTTCGCCATGCCCAGGTCCATCGCGAGCGCGACCAACCGGGCTTGCGCGCCGTCGTGCAGATCACGCTCGATTCGGCGCAGATCGGAGGCGGCGGTGTCGACCGCGGCCCCCCGGGACACGGTCAGGTCGCGCACCTGCTCGGACAGGAACGCCGGGCCGAGCAGCCCGCGCACCATCACCCGGTCCACATTGGCCATCCCGCGGATCAGCCACGGCGTGGCGAAGAACAGCAGCACACCGAGCACCACGGTCAACGTCACCGGACCCGGACCGGCCACGTAGTAGTCCTTGCCGGGCATGTTCGGCCCGTCGCCCCAAAGCATCGCGCCCGGCATGTCGGCCCGACGGTAGAGCGGCTGGGTGAGCGGATAGGTCAGCATGCCCAGCGAGGCCGCCCACAGCGCGGTGCCGACCACGAAGGTGAAGGCCCCCCAGGGCAGTTGCAGGAACAGATAGAGGGTGGCCCGCCACCCCGTGGTGTCGGTCAGCCCGGACTTGACCCACCCGGTGAACCCCGGCTGCCGAACGCGCGGCGCGGGCGCGCGCACATGTTCGTCGAGCAGCGCGCTCGCTCGGGCCCGCTCCATGCGCCCGAGCCCCCGACTGCCGAGCAGCGTCACCGCGAGCATCGGCAACCCGAGCAGGAACAGCGGAGCCAGACCGATACCGAGCGCGACGAACGTCACGGCATAGGTGAATCCGATGATGCCGACGGGCAGGTTCAGCACCAGATGGATCGTGTCGGTCCACGTGCGCACCGTGAACGGCGCGCGCAGGATGCCCGGCCGTGCGCGCGCCGGGGCATCACCTGTGGACCCGTCGTAGGCGGTCGCGGGTGAGGGCATGGACATGGAGGTGCCTCGCTGGGAGAGAAGCCGATCCGTTGGGTCAACTCTGCCGGGTGACCCGGGCGGGTCCCATGGCGCGGGTCGGTGTCTTGGGGGTGGGGTTGTCCCTACCACCTTCGCGGTCCGATCGGTATCGCCGATCCGGCGGGTCGCCCGGACTGGACACCGGGGACAGGTCCGGCGCAACCCCCCTAGACTCCCGTGCCACAAAGATACGCAACGACCACGCAACGTTCGGGCAATGTCGATCGGGAGGCGAACGCCGGGTGGAGGGCTACTACGGAACGTACGCGCTCGTGGGTCTGGTGCTGCTCGTCGCGTCCGCCTTCGTTGCCGCGGCGTTCGCCGGCGGCCGACTGTTGCGACCGAGCGTACCCACGTACGAGAAACTCACCACGTACGAGTGCGGCGTCGACCCGGTGGGCGCGGGGTGGGCACAGGTGCACATCCGCTACTACCTCTACGCCTATCTCTACGTGATCTTCGCGGTCGACGTGATCTACCTGTTCCCCTGGGCGACGGTGTTCGACGCGCCCGGTTTCGGTGCCACCACCCTGGTGGAGATGTTCGTGTTCGTCGGCTTCCTGGCCACCGGACTGTTGTACGCGTGGCGGAAGGGCGTCCTCGCATGGACCTGACACCTGCACCGGTGGACCTGCCGCAGCCGCGGCTCGGGATCCTCTCCCGGCTCGCGCCGGATCCGGTCCGGCTGGTGCTCAACTGGGGGCGGCGCTACTCCCTCTGGGTATTCAACTTCGGGCTCGCGTGTTGCGCGATCGAGTTCATCGCGTCCTCGATGGCCCGCCACGACTTCATCCGGCTGGGCGTGATCCCGTTTGCGCCGGGCCCGCGGCAGGCCGATCTGATGGTCGTGTCGGGCACGGTCAGCGACAAGATGGCACCGGCGATCAAGCGGCTCTACGAGCAGATGCCGGAGCCGAAGTACGTCATCTCGTTCGGGTCCTGCGCCAACTGCGGCGGGCCGTACTGGGATTCGTACTGCGTCACCAAGGGCGTGGACCAGCTCGTCCCGGTCGACGTCTACGTCCCCGGCTGCCCGCCGCGCCCCGAGGCGCTGCTCCAGGGCATCCTCAAGCTCCAGGAGCGGATCGCGGTGGAGCACCCGGCGACGCGCTACGGCCGCAAGCTGCCGGCCGCGGCACTGAGCCGCCCGCTGGTCGCACCGCCCACCGCCGCGCCCGGGGGCACCGAATGACTCCGGACGAAATCCGCGCCGGCCTGGGTGAAGACCTGATCCTCGCGGTGTCGGACGCGTACGGGCTGGTCACCGTCGATGTCGCGGCCGAGAACTGGGTGCCGGCGCTGACCGCCGCGCGCGACGGTCTGGGCTGCGCGTTCTTCGACTGGCTCACCGGTGTGGACGAACTCGCCGACGGATTCGGCGTGGTCGCGCACGTGGCGGCGATCCCGACCGGCCCTCGGCTGCTGCTGCGCACCCGCGTCCCGCGCGCGGCCCCGGTACTCGGAACCGCGACGGGGGTGTACGCCGGCGCCCGCTGGCACGAACGCGAAACCCACGAAATGTTCGGCATCGACTTCACCGACCACCCCGGCCTGGACCCGCTGCTCCTCCCCGACGGCTTCGAGGGCCACCCGTTGCGCAAGGAGTTCATCCTGGCCTCGCGGGTCGCCAAGGCCTGGCCGGGCGCCAAGGAACCGGGCGAATCCGACCACGCCGCCGCCCCCGGCCGCGCCCCGGGCCGCCGCCGCACCCTGCCGCCGGGCGTCCCCGACCCGGCCACGTGGGGCCCCCACAAGGAGGAGACACCGGCCGAGCCCACCCCCGAGGACCGCCCCCGCCGCACCCGCAGCGCTGCCGCCGGCTCGGCAAGCCAATCGGGCGAGGCCACCTCACCGCCCCGCCGCACCCGCAGCACATCCGAGGGCTCGGCCGGCCAGTCCGGCGAGGCACCGCCTCCCGCCCGGCGTACCCGCAGCGCATCCGAGGGCTCCGCGAGTCAGTCCGCCGAGGGGCCGCCTCCGGCCCGGCGTACCCGCAGCGCATCCGAGGGTTCCGCGAGCCAGTCCACCGGGGGCGCCCCGCCCGCGCGCCGTTCGCGCAGCGCGTCAGAGGGATCCACCGGTCGGACCGGCGGGCCGGGATCCCCCGCGACAGCTTCGGCGTCGCCGATCGAGCCGGCAACGCCGACGCCTCCGGCCGATCCCGGGCCGCCCGCGCCCGCGCCTGCGGCGAAGCCCGAGCCGGGCAACTCGCCTGTCGCACCCCCGCCGGCCGCCGCACCACCCGAGCCCGCAACGCGGCCCGAAGCGCCCGCGCCCACGCGCGACTCGGCTCCGGCACCCGAGCCCGTCACCCCACTCGAGCCCACCTCCTCGCCCGAGCCCGTCACCCCGCCGGAGGCGCCCGCGCCCGCTGCGTCGCCCGAGTCGGCCACCCGGGCCGAGCCCGTCACCTCGCCGGAGGCGCCCGCGCCCAGGCCCGCGCGCGACTCGGCTCCGGCACCCGAGCCCGTCACCCCACTCGAGCCCACCTCCTCGCCCGAGCCCGTCACCCCGCCGGAGCCCGTCACCTCGCCGGAGGCGCCCGCGCCCGCTGCGTCGCCCGAGTCGGCCACCCCGCCCGAGCCCGTCACCCCACCCGAGCCCGCCTCCTCGCCGGAGGCGCCCGCGCCCACGTCGCGCAAGAACGATCCGTCGGCTCCATCCGGTTCACCCAGTGAAGGGGACGCCCCGTGAGTGTCCTCGATGTGTGTCTCCGGCTCGCGCTCGTGCTGGGGGCGTTTTTGCTGCTGCCGCTGCTGATCGGGCAGACCGAGCACAAGGTGATGGCGCACATGCAGGCCCGGGTCGGGCCGATCTATGCCGGGGCGTTCCACGGGTGGGCGCAACTCGTGGCCGACGGCGTCAAGTTCGCGCAGAAGGAGGACATCGTCCCGGCCGGCGCCGATCGGCGGGTGTTCAAGCTCGCGCCGGCCGTCGCGCTGATCCCCTACTTCGTGGTGCTGATCGCCATCCCGATCGGGCCGCACGGCCTGGTCGGGCGGACCGTCGACGCCGGCATCGTGTTCGTCCTCGCGGTGATGGGCGTCGGCGTGCTCGGCTCGCTGATGGGCGGCTGGGCCTCGGCCAACAAGTACTCCCTCCTCGGCGGCATTCGCTCCGCCGCCCAGCTGATGGCGTACGAACTGCCGATGTTGCTCGCCGCGGCCTCCGTCGCGATGGCCGCCGGCACCGTGTCGCTGCCCGGGATCGTCGAGGGCTTCCACTGGTGGTGGTTGCCCTGGCAGGCGATCGGTGGCGTGGTGTTCTTCACCGCCGGCCTGGCCGAGATCCAGCGCCCGCCGTTCGACATGCCGGTCGCCGACTCGGAGATCATCTTCGGCGCCTACACCGAATACTCCGGCCTGCGCTTCGCCTTCTTCCTGCTGTCCGAATACGCCGGGATCCTGATCGTCTGCGCGCTGACCACGGTGCTCTTCCTGGGTGGTTGGCACGGGCCGTGGTCGGACTCGGTCGGCTGGTTGTGGACCCTGCTCAAGACCGGCGCGCTCGCGTTCGTGGTGATCTGGCTGCGGGTCAGCTTTCCGCGACTGCGCGAGGACCAGCTGCAAAAGCTCGCGTGGACGGTGCTCGTCCCGCTGGCGCTCGGCCAACTCGTCCTGACCGGCGTGGTAAAGGTGGCGACCTGATGAAGGGCCTGGCCAAGGGCCTCGCGGTGACCCTCAAGACGCTCACCAAGAGGTCCGTCACACAGTCCTACCCGGAGGTCCTCCCCGAACTGCCGCCCCGCTCGCGCGGGGTGATCGCGCTGTTCGAGGAGAACTGCACGGTCTGCATGTTGTGCGCGCGCGAATGCCCCGACTGGTGCATCTACATCGACTCGCACAAGGAGGTCGTGCCCGCCCGCGAACCCGGCGCGCGCGACCGCACCCGCAATGTGCTCGACCGCTTCGCGATCGACTTCGCGCTGTGCATGTACTGCGGGATCTGCGTCGAGGTATGCCCGTTCGACGCGCTGTTCTGGTCGCCCGAGTTCGAGTACGCGACCGACGACATCCACGAACTCACGCACGAGAAGGACAAGCTGCGCGAGTGGATGTGGACGGTCCCACCACCGCCCGCACTCGACCCGCACGCCGAGGACCCCAAGGAACTGCTCCAGGCCCGCAAGGCGGTCGAGAAGGCGGAGAAGGCCGCGCAGGCCGCGCAGGCCGCGCAGGCCGCCCGGGACGCCCAGGCCGGACCGGGGGAGGGGACTCCATGAACCTCGCCGTGCACCCCGCCACGAACCTCGCCGCCACCGAATCCGGCTTCCTGTCGCCCACCGGCGCCGAACTCGCCTTCGTCCTGGTCGGCCTGGTCGTGCTCGGCTCCGCGCTGCTCGTGGTGACCACCCGTCAGGTCGTCCACGCCGCGCTGTGGCTGGTGGTCACGCTCGGCGGCCTGGCCGCGGAGTACCTGCTGCTCACCGCCGAGTTCATCGCCTGGGTCCAGGTACTGATCTACGTCGGCGCGGTGGTGGTCCTGCTGCTTTTCGGCCTGATGTTGACCAAGGCGCCGATCGGCTACTCCGAACCCGCCGACCGGGCCGCCCGGATCCCGGCCGCGGTGGTCGCCCTCGGCGCCACCGCGACCCTGCTCACCGTGATCGTGGACGCGTTCCGGACCGCCTACCTGCATCTGGGCGAGGACACCGTGGGCAGCACCCGGGTCACCGGGGAGAGCCTGTTCAAGGTGTGGGTGTTGCCCTTCGAGGTGTTGTCGGTGCTGCTCCTGGCCGCGTTGATCGGCGCCATCGTGCTCTCCCGATCCCGATCCGGCGCCCGTTCCGGGTCGGACGTACGCCCGGGCCGGAAGGACTGACCCCGCGATGCATCTGGTGTATCCGCTCGTCCTCGCCGTACTGCTGTTCGGCATCGGCCTCTACGGGGTGCTGGCCCGGCGCAACGCGATCCTCGTGCTGATGTCGGTCGAACTGATGCTCAACGCGGTCAACATCAACCTGATCGCGTTCGACATGTACCTGCGCGACACGCTGCACGCCGGCCAGGCGCTGACCCTGTTCGTGATCACCATCGCCGCCGCCGAGATCGGCCTGGGCCTGGCGATCGTGCTGCTCGTCTTCCGCAACCGGGCCACCACCGACATCCCCGAACTGCGCGAGCTCGCCGAGCACAAGGAGGGATCGGTATGACGGTCGCCGCCGCGACGGCCACCGGACTGCCCGCGCTCGCCGCGCTGCTCGGGCTGCTGTTCGGCCGCCGGGTACGCCCGGCGCTGATCGCCGTACCCGCCGCCCTGGTCGCCACGGCGCTCGCGATCGCCGTGGCCGCCGGGATCGGGGACGACGTACGCGAGTCGGCGGTGCGGCTGACCCCCACCGGCGCGCTCGACATCACCCTCGGGCTGCGCGTGGACGGCCTGGCCGCGCTGACCGCCGTGCTGGTCACGGTGGTCGCGCTGCTCGTGCAGGTCTACTCCGCCGGCTACCTGCGCGAGGACCCGCGCTACTCGTCCTACGCCGCGCTGGTGTCGCTGTTCACCGCCGCGATGTTGCTCGTCGTCTACACCGGCGATCTGATCGTGTTGCTGGTCGGCTGGGAGGTGATGGGCATCTGCTCGTACTTCCTGATCGGCCACCACTGGGAACGGGAGGACGCCCACGCCGCGTCGATCAAGGCGTTCGTGGTCACCAAGCTCGGCGATGTGCCGTTCCTGATCGGGATCCTGGTACTGGCCGCCGGCGCCGACTCGTTCCGGATCCGGGACGTGCTCGCAGCGGTGCCCGAGGGCGGCGCCGGCTGGGTCACCGCCGGCACCCTGCTGCTGCTCGGCGGCGTCGCGGGCAAGTCCGCGCAGGTGCCGCTGCAGACCTGGTTGCCGGACGCGATGGCCGGCCCCACGCCGGTGTCCGCGCTGATCCACGCGGCCACGATGGTGGCCGCGGGCGCCTACCTGGTGGCCCGGCTCTACCCGGCCTTCCTGGCCGCGCACCCGACGCTGATCGTGCTCGCGGTGATGGCCGCCGTGACGATGCTCGGCTCGGCGCTGGCCGCGCTCGCCCAGGACGATCTGAAACGGGTGCTCGCGTGGTCCACGGTCGGGCAACTCGCCTATATGACCGGCGGCCTCGCGGTCGGCGGACGCGACGCCGCGGTGTTCCACCTGCTCGCGCACGGCGCGTTCAAGGCGCTGCTCTTCCTCGGCGCGGGGGTGGCCATCCACGTCGCCGGGACGGGCGCGTTGGCCGGGATGGGCGGGTTGCGCCGGCGGGCGCCGATCGTGTTCTGGACCATGACGGCCGGCCTGGCCGCACTCGCCGGGGTCCCGCCGTTCGCGGGCTTCTTCAGCAAGGAGGCGGTGCTCGGCGCGGCCGAGCACACCGCGAACGGACACGGGTCGGTACCGGCGGTGGCGGGCTGGTTGGTGCTGGTGGCGGGGCTGCTGACGGCCGTACTGACCGCGGCCTACGCGACCCGGGTGTGGCTGCGGGTGTTCTTCGGACCGGCGCGCGGGGTGGGGGCGGGGGAGCCGGTGTCCGGCGACGTGGCTGCGGAGGCCGAGGGGGTCACTCACGTGGGTGAGGTCCCCGCCGTGATGACCTGGCCCCTGATCGTGCTCGCCGTCCCCACCACCCTGTTCGGCCTCCTCGCCTTCCCCGGCCTGCCGTCCCTCGGCAGCGATCTCGGCTACGCCGAACTGACCCCACACCCCCTGACCACCACCCTCGCCCTGGTCGCCCTCGTCCTCGGCGCCGGCGCGGTGGCCGTGTTGTGGCGGCGCGATCCGGCCGCCGACCCGGCCCGGTTGCTCGGCCCGCTGCGCGGCCCGGCGCTGCGCGGCTTCGACGTCGACGGGCTGTACGCGGTGCTCGTGCTCACCCCCGTCCGCCTCGCCGCCAAGGCCGCCCGGTTCGCCGACGGCGCCGTGATCGACACCTACGTCAAGGGCGCGGCGCAGAGCGCGTGGCTGCTCGGCGGCGGGGTCCGGCGCGGCCAGAACGGCAACACCCGGCTCTACCTGACCGGCCTGTTCGCCGGCGTCGTGGTGCTCGCCGTCGCGGTGGCGGTGGGCTCGTGACCCGCCCTCGCCGAGCGCATCCCCCGACGACCCCTCACGCCCAGGAGACCTCGCGGTGAGCGTCGTACTGATCCTCGTCGTGCTCGCGCCACTCCTCGGCGCCGCCACCCTCCTGCTCCCCGGCGTCGGTGATCGCGGCGCCCGACTGATCGGCGTCGGCGCCACCGCCGCCGTCCTGCTCGGCGCCGTCGTCCTCGCGTGCGGCTTCGAGCGCGGCCGCGGCATGCAATTCGAGACCGACGTGTCCTGGGCGCCCTCCCTCGGCCTGCGCTTCCACCTGGGCATCGACGGCATCTCACTGCCCCTGCTCGGGCTCACCGCGCTGCTCACCCTCCTGGTCGCCGTCCACAGCCTGTGGAACATCCCGCCCGGCGGCGACTCGCGCGCGTTCGTCGCGCTCATCCTGCTCCTGGAGACCGGCACGCTCGGCACCTTCGCCGCGCTCGACCTGATCCTGTTCTTCCTGGCCTTCGAGGTCGTGCTGGTCCCGATGTACTTCCTGATCAACCGTTGGGGAAGTCCGGGCGACCGCGGCCCGGCGTCCTACAAGTTCATCCTCTACACGCTGCTCGGCTCGGCGGTGATGTTGCTCGGCTTCCTGCTGATCCAGGCCGAGACCGGCACCTTCGACATGGTCGAACTCGCCGACCGCCACGGCGCGGGCATGTCGCACGGCGTCCAGGTGCTCGCCTTCCTGGCGATCGGCCTGGGCCTGGCGGTCAAGGTGCCGATGTGGCCGCTGCACACCTGGCTGCCCGACGCGCACACCGCGGCGCCGACGGCCGGTTCGGTGTTGTTGGCCGGTGTACTGCTCAAGATGGGTACGTACGGCCTGATCCGGATCGCGGTGCCGATGTTGCCGGAGGGCGCCGAGACGTTCGCGCCGTATCTGGCCGCGTTCGGCGTGGTCGGCATCGTGTACGGCTCGCTGGTCTGCCTGGCCCTGCTGCGCGACCCGGACGGCGACCTCAAGCGCATCATCGCCTACTCGTCGGTGGGCCACATGGGCTTCGCGCTGCTCGGCATCGCCACGCTCACCCCGCAGGGGATCAACGGCGCGCTGTTCGTCAACATCGGCCACGGCCTGGTCACCGGCCTGCTGTTCTTCCTGGCCGGCGCGGTCAAGGACCGGCACGGCACCGCGCTGCTCGGCCGACTCGGCGGCGGGATGTACGGACGCACCCCCCGGCTCGGCGCGCTGGTCGCGTTCGGCGCGGTGGCCGGCCTCGGACTGCCCGGTCTGGCCGGCTTCTGGGGCGAACTGCTCGCGATGTACGGCGCGTACGAACCGGCCGCCGGGTTGTCCACCGGCGGCTACCGGACCTTCCTGGCCCTGGCGGGCCTGGGCACGGTGCTGACCGCCGCGTACATGCTGGGCCTGGTCCGCCGGCTGTGCATGGGCCCGGCGCACGGGCCGCGCGGCGTGGACGTCACCGGCCCGGAACTCGTGGTGTGGACCCCGCTGGTCGCGCTGACCCTGCTCGCCGGGTTGTGGCCGGCCACGCTGCTTGCGATCACCGACCCGGCCGTGCGGGCCCTCATGGGAGGCAGCTGAGATGCCGTTCGACGTCCAGTCGATCGACTGGCTCGCGATCGGGCCGGTCGTCGCGGTCGCGGTCGCCGCACTCGTGGTACTGCTCGCCGACCTGTTCCTGACCGGCGCGCGCAAGGCCGCGCTGCCCTGGCTCACGCTGGCCGGACTCGGCGCGGCGCTGCTGCTCCTGCTGCCGCTGCGCACGGACGGGGGCGGCGGGCGTGGCACCTTCTGCTCGCCGTCGGGCTGCTCGTATGTGGTCACCGACCTGACCCTGGTGCTCCAGCTGGTGCTGCTCGGCTCGGCGTTCGTGGTCGTGCTGATGTCGATGCCGCTGACCCGCGCCCTTGCCGGCGGCGACGAGGGGGAAGTGCCGGGCGGGGAGTACCACTTCCTGCTGCTGTCCTCGGTGGCCGGCGCGGTCGCCCTGGCCGGCGCGCGCGACCTGCTCACCCTGGTGGTCGCCCTGGAGACGCTCTCGCTGCCCGCGTTCGCGCTGGTCGGGCTGCGCCGGGACGGGCCGGGCGGGGAGGCCGCGCTGAAGTTCTTCCTGATGTCGGTGGCCGCCACCGCGGTGCTGCTGTTCGGGGTGAGCCTGGTCTACGGGACCACGGGCAGTGTGCATCTGGCCCGGATCGCGGGCGACTTGGACCGGCTCGACCCGAAATTGACCACGGTGGCCGCGACCGGCGCGGTGCTGACCATGGTCGGCTTCGCGTTCAAGGTGGCGGCGGTGCCGTTCCACTTCTGGGTGCCGGACACCTATCGCGGTGCGCCGATCCCGGTCGCCGCGTACCTGTCGGTGGTGTCCAAGACGGCGGGCTTCGCCGGGCTGCTCCTGGTCGCGGGCATCGCGTTTCGCCCCTACGCGCACCTGTGGGGCCCGGCCCTCGCGGTACTGGCCGCCCTGACGATGACCGCGGGCAACGTGGCCGCGCTGCGCCAGACCGACGCGGTGCGGCTGCTCGCGTGGTCCTCGATCGCCCAGTCGGGCTACGTGCTGGTCCCGTTCGGCACCGCCGCCGGGCACGGCGAGGACCTCGCCGACACGCTGCCCGCGGCGGTCGCCTATCTCGCGGTCTACGCGGTGATGAACCTGGGCGCGTTCGCCGTCGTGACGCTGGTCGCCCGGGAGCGCGGCGGCCTGGTCGCCGACCACCGGGGACTGTTCCGGGCGCATCCGATTGCGGCGGCGGGGCTGGCCTTCTTCCTGCTGTGCCTGGCGGGCATCCCGCCCGGGCTGGCCGGGCTGTTCGCCAAGGTGACGGTGTTTCAGGCGGTGATCGGGTCCGGCACCGGGTGGCTCGCGGTGGTGATGGCGGTCAACGTGGTGATCGGCCTGTACTACTACCTGGTCTGGACCGCGCAGCTGTTCGCTCCCGAGGCCCCGGGGCTGCCCACGCTCGGCGGCGGGACCGGTACCGCCCGGATGCCCGCCGCGCTGGTCGCCGCGCTGGCCGTCACGGGCGCGCTCGGGGTGCTGCTCTCGGTCGCGCCGCAACTGGTGCTGCACGTCCTCACCGTGCCGGGCCTGCTCGGCTGACCTGCGGTTCCGGTTCCCGGGCGGGGGGTTACCCCGGCGCGGGGAGGGAACTCTGCGTGCCGTTGTTCCGTTGCGAAAGAAGAGACAACGGGCAGAGGGCGACAAGCCGGCGGAAAGACCCGCATGTCATCCCTGTGCCATCCCTGTGCCACCCCTGGGACGCTTGCGAGAGGACCCTGCCGTGCATGGCCAGCACAACGGACTGAAGACCGCCGTCCTGCTCGGCGGAATGTCGGCGCTGATCCTCGTCATCGGCAGCTTCTTCGGCCGGACCGGGTTGATCATTGCCCTGATCGTGGCGCTCGCCACGAACGGCTACGCATACTTCAACAGCGACAAGATCGCGCTGCGCTCGATGCGCGCGCGGCCGGTCAGCGAGGCGGAGAACCCCGAGCTGTACCGGATCGTCCGCGAGCTCTCCAACGACGCCCGGCAGCCGATGCCGCGGCTGTACATCTCGCCGACCGAGGCGCCCAACGCGTTCGCCACCGGCCGCAACCCGCGCAACGCGGCGGTGTGTTGTACGACCGGCATCCTGCGCATCCTGGACGCGCGCGAGCTGCGCGGGGTGCTCGGGCACGAGCTGTCGCACGTGTACAACCGGGACATCCTGATCTCGTCCGTGGCCGGCGCGCTGGCCAGCGTGATCATGTTCCTGGTCAACTTCGCGTGGCTGATCCCGTTCGGGCGCAGCGACGACGACGAAGGTCCGGGCCTGTTCGGCATGTTGGCGATCATGATCCTGGGCCCGCTCGCGGCCGGCGTCATCCAGTTGGCGGTCAGTCGTTCGCGTGAATATCAGGCGGACGCCTCCGGAGCCCGACTCACCGGCGACCCCTTGGCACTGGCCAACGCCCTGCGCAAACTGGATGCCGGCACGCAGGCGCTCCCGCTGCCCCCCGAGCCGAAGCTCCAGACCACCAGCTCCCTGATGATCGCCAACCCCTTCCGCCGAGGCGCAGGCGGCATGAGCAAACTCTTCTCCACCCACCCCCCGATGGCCGACCGAATCGCGCGGCTGGAGGCGATGGCGGGGCGCTGACGGCACGGGGGTGGTGAGGCGCGCCGCAGCGCCTCGCGCCTTGGACTGTGCCGCCTTGGGCTGTGCCGCCTTGGACTGTGCCGCCTCGTGTCGTGCGCTGTGCCTCCCCGCGCCGTGCCATGCCGTGCCGCTCCGCACCGTCCCGCTCCGCGCCGTGCCGTGCCGCGTCCTGCCTCGCCTCGCGTCCTGTGCCACCCCGTGTCGCTCCGCCGCGTCTCGCGCTACCCGCGACCATGCCGCGCCCTGCCCTGCGTCCCGCGCTTCGCGCTGCGCGCTGCCCCGCGCGTTGCGTCGTCTCGCGTCCTGCTTGGCCTCGCCCCGCCTCGCTGCGCCCCTCGCACCGCGCTGCTTCGCCCGCGCTTCACCCCACGTCCCGCGCTGCGTCCCGCCTTGCGTTCTCCCGCGCCTGCCCCCGGCGCGCCTGCCCCGCGCCCGCGCCGCCCCGCGCCCGCGCCCCGCGCCGCCTCCCGCCGCCCCGTGCGGGTGAATCATCCCTGCGATCAGCTTTCGATCAGTCCTGTGGGGGACGTCGGTCGGTGCCGCGCGAGGGTAGAACAGGTCCGTGAAAACTGTCCTGAACCTCATTTGGCTCGTGTTTTCCGGTCTTTGGTTGGCCATCGGCTACGCGATCGCCGGCCTCGTCTGCTTCCTCCTCTTCTTCCTGGTGGTGACCATCCCGCTCGGCATCGCCGCGTGGCGGATCGCGGCCTACGCGCTGTGGCCGTTCGGTCGGCGCGTGGAGTGGCGGCGCGACGCCGGCGCCGGGTCGATGCTCGGCAACATCCTGTGGATCGTGCTGTTCGGCTGGTGGCTGGCGCTCGCGCACCTGTTCACCGGCCTCCTCCTGTGCATCACCGTGATCGGCATCCCGCTGGGCCTGGCCAACTTCAAGATGATCCCGGTCTCGCTCACCCCGCTGGGCCGCGAGATCGTCTCGACCGACGATTCGAGGTACGTCGGCGTCTGAGCCCGGACAGGCCAATCGCGAGATCTCGTACGAGGGAGACTCGCGCCGATCGCTGTAGCCGCGCCCCCGGTGTGTCGATATCCGTCGAACAACCCGAACCACAACCCGAATCACGTTGTGGGACCCCACACCGGGAAGCGCGGAGGTTGCCGTGGCGGCGACGGTCAGTGTCATCGTTCCGACCCGCGACCGTACGGCCCTGCTGGCCGAGGCGCTGCGCAGCGTGGCGCTCCAGGGCCTGCGGGGCATCGAGGTGGTCGTGGTCAACGACGGCGGGGCGGACGTCGCGGGCGTACTGCCTCTCGGCGTCCGGGGCATGACGGTAAGGCTCCTGTCCTTCCCGCGCTCCCGCGGCCCCGCGGCGGCGCGCAACGCCGGCCTGGAGATCGCCACGGGCCGCTTCGTCGCCTTCCTCGACGACGACGACCTGTACCTGCCCGGCCATCTCGACCGGGCCCTGACCGCGCTGGAGCGCACCGGGGCGGACGCGGTCTACGCGGACGGCGTGCTCACCGGTGTGCGCGCGAAGCCGGGCGAGATCCCCGTGGCCGGCCCGGACCGCTACGACTTCCCCTACGACCCGGACATGTTGTCCGTGGCCAATTTCGTGCCGACCACGGCGGTGGTCGCGCGCAACCCCGCGCACACCGCGCCCGCGTCCTGGTTCCGCTTCGACCCCGAACTGCCGCTGCTGGTCGAGTGGTCGTTGTGGCTGCGCCTCGTGCACGACCGGGGCTGGTCCTTCGCCCGACTGGCCGGGCCCGGCGTGGTCTGCCACCGGACGCCGGCCGACGCGGGTCCGGCGGGTGGCGGCACCGCGGGTGGCGTGGCGGCGCGGCTGGACTGGCTGGACCGGTACGAGGACGCCTACCGCACGATCGTGGCCCGCTGGCCGGTCCCGCCCACCGGCCGGGTGGCCCGCTTCCGCCGACACGCGCTGACCATGTTCGCGATCGCCCGGGAGCAGTTGGCCACGGGCGCGCCGTTGGCCCCCTTCGCCTACGAGGACGCGCTGCGAGTGCTGCACGCGGGCTTCACGGGGCGCTTGGAGGAGGACACGGTGGCGGCCCACCTGTCCGCCGTACTGACCGGCGCGGGGACGCCGGCCATCGACGCGTGCGGGCCGCTGGTGGAGCGGGTCCAGCAGTAGGTCGACCCGCGTCGTACCAGACGAGCAACAAGGCCGGGACGGCGTGCAGCGTCCCGTCCCGGACCGCCACGGAGACCAACCCGTCGCCGAACCGTTCCCCCCGCGCCCAGCGCCGTCGCAGCCCGCACGTCCCCCGACCCGACCGACTCCCGCACCCGGGCCCGGTCCGCCACCCGCCCGCGCCGCAACCCCGCCACCAACCGCGCATCGTCCACATCCGCGTCCACCCGGCCGGCGTGCAGCAGCGAGGGCACGACGAGAACCCTCGTCGTGCCCTCGACCCCGCAGACCGACCGTGGCTAGCGGTAGTTCACGAACTGCAGCGCGAACTCCAGGTCCTTGCCCTTGAGCAGCGCGATGACCTCCTGGAGGTCATCCCGGTTCTTGGACGAGACCCGCAGCTCCTCGCCCTGGATCTGCGCCTTGACACCCTTGGGGCCCTCGTCGCGGATGATCTTGGAGACCTTCTTCGCGTTGTCCTGGGAGATGCCCTCCTGGATCGTCGCGAAGATCTTGTACTCCTTGCCGGACGCCTTCGGCTCACCGGCGTCGAGCGACTTGAGCGAGATGCTGCGCTTGATCAGCTTGCCCTGGAACACGTCGAGGATCGCATTCACACGCTCCTCGGAGTTGGCGCGCATCTCGAT
The DNA here is from genome assembly GCF_049739465.1 of Embleya sp. AB8. Taxonomy (NCBI): domain Bacteria; kingdom Bacillati; phylum Actinomycetota; class Actinomycetes; order Kitasatosporales; family Streptomycetaceae; genus Embleya; species Embleya sp. AB8. The sequence goes on along the minus strand of NZ_JBMHHY010000046.1, from coordinate 2,366 downwards.
CTGCTCGCCGGTCCAGCCGATGTGCGCGCCGACGTTCTTGAAGTCGAACCGCTGCGCGATCTCCTTCGAGGTCTGGTTCAGCGCGTTGTCGACCTCCTGACGGTCGACCTTGGACACGATGTCGAAAGAGGAGTCAGCCAAGGCTCGGTATCGCTTTCTGTGGGATCTGAGTGGGAGAAAAGGCAACCCCTCCAGCCTAGAGCGTCCCCCGCCACCGAGCCCCCGACCGCGCCCCGCCCCACCACTCCCGATACCGAGTGGCGAAGCACCCGGGGTGGTCCGCTATTGTTGTCCCGTCGCGCCGCAAGGCGCACAAGGCGGGTTGCCCGAGCGGCCAAAGGGAGCAGACTGTAAATCTGCCGGTGTATGCCTACGTTGGTTCGAACCCAACACCCGCCACACCATGAAGGACAGCCCCTGACCAGGGAATTTGGTCAGGGGCTGTTTTTTGTTGCCCTAGTGGGGCCGCAGGGGTGAACAGCCCCCGGGTGGGGGCCTGGCTCGAGGGCTGTTCGGGGTTGGGTCCGTGGGTCGGTGTCGGTGGGTCAGAACTGGGCCGGGAGTTCGCGTAGTGGGGTGGTGGCGCCCTGGATCGCGTCGGCGGCGTTGGTGGCCATGTGGTGGTGGGTGCCCTGGCCGATGGAGGTGTCCGCGGCGGCCATCGGGGCGTTGAGGCCTTGGTCCGCGGCGGGGGCCGCGCCGAGCACGCCGGGTGCCAGGCTCTGCTTGAGCGGGGCCACGATCGTGTCGGTGGCGGGTTCCTCCAGGACGTTGGGGACGGTCGGGAGGCCGTAGTGCTCCGTGTCCGGCTGGGTGATGCCGGCCAGGCCGGGCGGGGTGGGCGGGCCGGCGGCCACGGCGGAGCCGGCGGAGAACAGCGGGATGACGCCGACGGCGGTGAGCAGGGCCGCCTGGGCGAGCCGACGCGGATGGATGTGCGACATCGTGCTTCCTCGGGTTGCGTGGGTGGGGCCTGACACTCCCTATATCTGTCGCAGAGCCCGAAAGGTTGCGATTTCGGGTGGCGATTCCGCTGCCCCCGTGTGTTCGGGGCGGTCGAGTGGTCGGCCACTATGGGGCCGGGACGACGGCGCACGTGGACGGGGGAGCGGATGAGCGCGGATGGTATCGACGAGCCGGCCTCGCGGGAGCTGATCGACTACTGCGCGGGCCTGCCGGGCGTGGTCGTGGGTACCTCGGTGTTGCTCCGGGACCGGCACGGCGGGCTGGTCGTGGTGGAGCCGAACTACAAGCCCGGCCTGGATCTGCCCGGTGGGATGGCCGAGCCGGGGGAGGCCCCGCACCAGGCCGCCGGGCGCGAGGTGCGGGAGGAACTCGGGCTCGACGTCCCCGTCGGCCGGTTGCTCGCGGTGTGTACCACCTCGGCCGAGGTGTACGGGCGGGTCATCCTGGACTTCCTCTTCGACGGGCCGACCCTCACCGACGAGCAGGTCACCGAACTCGCGCCGGCCGATGCCGAGTTGACCGCGGTGTACGTGCTCACCCCCGACGAGGCGCTGCCGCGGATCCCGCCGCGCACCCGGCGGCGGGTCTCGGTCGCACTGGAGGCGCACGCGTCGGGCGCCTGTCTGTACGTGGTCGACGGGCGCGAGTATCGGCCGCCGAAGCAGCGGGTGTGGCACGAGGACCAGGCCGTCCCGGACGGGGTGCCGGTGCTCCGCGCGGCGGGCTGGCTGTTCGATCCCGACGGCCGGGTGCTCCTGGTGGGTGACCCGGACGGCGGGTACGCGCTGCCCGGCGGCGGCGCCGAGCCGCAGGACGTGGACGCGCTCGCGACGCTGGCCCGCGAAGTGGCCGAGGAGGCCAACGCGGTGCTCGGCCGGGTCACCCACGTGGGTTACCTGGCCGACCCCGACGGCGGCAACGTCCGCTCCCGCAGCGCCGCCCGAATAGCCGCACTCGGCCCACTCGCTCCCGACCCGGCCACCGGCTGGTCCTGGAGCCGAGTCCTGGTCCCGCCCCGCCGCGCCGTCGAACTGCTCGGCGGCGGCTACGACACGAAACTGCCCCAGGCCCTCGCCGCCCAACGCATCGCCCACGAACGCCTCGGCATCCCGATCCTCGACGACGACAGCCGAGTCGACATCCCCGCGGAAGGCGTCGTCTACGACCCCGAATGACCCCCGACGCGGGCCCCGGCCCACCGGCCCGCATCCGCCCGGGCCGGAACGCCTCCGCCGGCAACAGCAGAGGTAACCACAGTCGATTCAGTCCTTTACCGCTCCGCCGAGCCCCGATACCAGGTGCCGTTGAACGAACACGAAGAAGATCAGGACCGGGATGGTCATCAGGGTGGAGGCGGCCATGATGCCGCCCCAGTCGTTCTGGTCCGGTTTGAAGAACAC